>JBGPLV010000079.1:0-7820 GCA_041486625.1 Elusimicrobiota bacterium | reverse complement strand
CCCAAACAAAATACAGCCTTTCGACCGATACCTTTACTGACGGCAAGTTGATAGGCTTTCCCTACGCGCGCACACCTGCGTTCGAGATTCTATGCAAATCGGAAATCGGAAATCGAAAATCGCAAATCGGTTGGTCGCCCTTCTTCTGGTTCCGTGTCTCATCACGGAGTTATCGTTTGCGTTCGCCCTTAATTATCCCCTCTCCCCAACGCGGGAGAGGGCGGGGGTGAGGGGGGCAATTGCTTCTGCCCCTGCTTTCCAAGAGCAAGCCCTAGCCCCGCATGTAGCCGCAGTAACACAGCGAGGACATAAAACAGATCCGATGGTCGTTATTGTTGGGCTCGCAGTGGTCACACTCGGCACTGCCTTGGCGGTATCTCATCTTGACTGGCACCCCATATGGCCCGCGACAATCGCCGCCATTCGAGCTTATTGGATCCCCGTGAGTCTATTGATCAGCGTTATAGTGGCTGGTGCTTTTGGCCATGGAGGACCCAAAGATCCCGCCGCCCCGGCACCAGCCGATCCACTCTCCGAAATTATGAGGGTGCTCTACCGTGAAGACTTCGGGTACCACAGCCGATGGCGAAACGGCCTCCAGGACGACATCGAGAAACAGCTCCACGAGAGACTTTCATCCATTTTGGAGATGATCGATCGGGAAGAGCATCCCGATGACGTATTCTCCAGGCTTCACTCTTGGGATTCAATCTTTCCGGTCTTCGAACCCTGGCAGCGGGATCACCTGATTGTCTTGCTCGCACTGGAACTCGTTCACCGTCAGGAATTCCCAAGGCTTCAAGTTTTTCTACAGGGGTGCACTAGAAATCTCTTTCTTTCTGACTCTTTGTTTTCCTTTATGGAGCGTTTGCTTCTTCCGGCCGAACCAGATCGCTCAGAGCATCGTCTCCGACACTTCATTTCGACATCGCCACAATTTACCGCCGGCAACCGAACCGATAGGTTAGAGCAGCTTCTTGAAACATTGTCCGTCATCGAAGCGATGGGCTGGGAGCGAGCTTCGGCGCCCGGCCTCCAGCGATTTATTCGAGCTAGGCTTAGCCAAACCCCTCTCCATGATCGCTGGACGAACCTTCGGGATATTCCGGAAAGCGACTTGCTGATATCGGCGATCAAATTATTGTGCCGTGTGTGTGGTCAGCATCCACACTATCTTGACTTATATAGCAAACGCCTATTTGTGTCGAAGGATGACCGGGAAGTTTATTTTGGCAAGGCACGACCAGCGGCAGGGGACGAATCAGGGAGGCAAAATGATCCCGCGAAGGAGCTTCTTGCTTTGCGCTTAGGACGATTGATCGGCGCGAATGTCGCCATGACTGTGATTGATCCGGGAATGGTTCGCCTATTCTCTCGCGTTTATATTGACGCCGTGTCCGATCCCCTTCCACAAAACACGCGATCCGGGGCTGAGGCCGCCAATCTCATTCTTAACGTTTGGCTCAGGCGATGGGATGACTCTAGCGCAATGATTCAGCGAAGCCCGATGGGCTCAACCTTTGTTGCGTTTGATTTTGACCGTAGCTTTGACCGTCACGTACAGCCTCTAAAGCCTTTTGTTCGCGCTTGGCAGAAGCAAAGCGCATCCGCTAGCCAAACCTGGTCCTTGTCGGCCATTGATCCTACGGTCTTGGAAGAAGTCTTACAAAATGCCGAACGTCTCGATGTACGTAATTTTATCGAGAAACTGAAACAAGAACTTTCAGGCCGGTACCATCCCCGGTTGATGAAGTTCGAGCGATATCTGCTCAAGAACCAGAAAACCTTACGATCCGATACGAATTTTGTTTTGCACACTGTTTTTTCTGATGCCGCCGCCCCGGCCGCAAGTCCTTCACATAGCTCAATGACCCCTGGAGATCTCACGAAAGGGGTGCAGGCTGCACGGCAAAGGGGATTCAGGCTCAACGAAATCGCCACAGCGGCCGTGGTTAGCATCGGGACCATAATCAGGGCTGCCAAGGGGAAGCATTTACGGAAGTCCATTCAGATCCGGCTGAATGAAGCTCTCATCCGCTTGCCGGCTTTCCCGTCGCGAATACGGGATCGACATGAAGATTTGCGGCTCGCCGACATTATAAAAAAGCTGATCGACAAAGGATTCAGTGTCAGAACCCTGGCGAATGTCGCTCATGTCTCAGAGACAACCGTCTATGGAATTCGCAATGGCCGTATCGAATACGTTGAAGAAGGGGGCCGGCTGCAAGGGGTGTGGCAACAGTTGTTAAGTGAGGACCCCCATCGACTTCTGACGGATCAAGAACGCCTCATTTTCCTTCACAAAATTGAACCGCTCAATGACGGAGACTTAGGCATGGAAACTGGATATGGTTACCAAGCGATCCAGGATTTTCGGCAAGGACATAAGCCGATCACCCATCAAGACAGCCTTTCCATTCAAGTCGTAGCTGAGCTCCTGCGGTTGCCGCAAAGGCTTCAGCAAGCCGTTCTTCGCTATGGTTCTATCTCGATCATGAAACGAGCGAGTCTCTCTAAATCCGACTTAGAAAGGCTTTTTCAGCCGCTCCGCCAACAAAGAGGCTTGAAAATCAGAGCACGAGTTCTGGCCGTTCTGGACGTTTTGGAAAGAGAAAATCCGTCCCCCGCCCCGGCCAGACCAAACCCGCCACGTGGCCGAGGGGCCGTCGCCCAATCCGCCTGAATCCTATCTTCAAATTAATCGCGAATATTTCTTGGCTTTCCTCGTCTAATGGTTAGGGCGCACAGCTGTGCGCCCCTACAATCCCATATGTCATTTATTGTCCCCTATGCCTGGTAACCGTCAATCCACTCGGATGCCTGATTTCGACTATACGGCAGCCGCAGCCTATTTCATTAGCCTCTGCACAGAGGAACGCATCCCTCTGTTCGGGAGGGTCGTCGATGCGCAGGTTCAATCATCGGAATTCGGCATAATCGTCAGGGATGAATGGTTGCGAACACCTTTCATTCGGCCGACCGTACATTTGGATGAATGGATCGTCATGCCAGATCATTTTCATGCCATTGTGGGCATAGGGATGAAACCGGAAACGATAGGGAAAATAGGGAAGGAAATTGTAGATAGGAATGTAGGGGCGCACAGCTGTGCGCCCTGCCATGAGGGGACAGTGCAATGGCATCGTCCCTCCCGTTCCCTGGCCACCCTGGTCGCCCAATTCAAGGCCACAACTACCCGGAGGATCAACGAATTAAGAAGAGCCCCAGATCAGCGGGTCTGGCAGAGGAATTACAATGACAGGATTATTCGGAACGAAGTTGAATTGGATAAGGTACGTGATTACATTCGCAAGAATCCAAAACAGCACTCATAGTCCGCCGCGCCGCCTGAGAAGTTGGTAAGATTTAAAAGCGCTGCCTACTCCCCCGAAAAAAGTCATGATGGATTCCCGCCGACTACCGCGGGAATGACAAGTTAATTGGAAAAGAATATGAACATTCTTGTTTCCGGGTCCACGGGTCTTGTCGGGTCTGCTTTGTTGCGGTATTTAAGTTCGAAAGATCACACCGTCAAGGCGCTCGTCCGACACGCGTCATCAAACCCATCTGAGATCACTTGGAACCCGCCCGCGCGGGGTCCTGAGGCGGAAGCCCTTGAAGGTATTGATGCGGTGGTCCATCTGGCCGGAGAAAGCATCGCCTCCGGCCGATGGACGGATGCCAAGAAGCGGGCCATCCGCGACAGCCGGACGATCGGTACACGTCTCCTCGCGGACACTCTGACACGGATGAAAAATCCACCCAAAGTTTTTATTTGCGCTTCCGCCATCGGCTATTACGGAGATCGCGGAGAGGAAATCTTAAAGGAAGGGAGCTCGGCGGGAAGCGGATTTTTGTCGGACGTCTGCAAGGCCTGGGAAGCCGCGACGGTCGCGGCTGCTCAAAAAGGCATCCGCGTGGTAAATCTTCGGTTCGGAGTAATTCTCAGCTCCCAAGGCGGGGCGCTCGCGCAGATGTTCTTACCCTTTAAGATGGGCGTGGGGGGCAAGCTGGGTACGGGCTCGCAATATATGAGCTGGGTGGCGCTCGATGATGTGCTCGGGGCGATAGCACACGCGCTCGACACGCCCTCGCTCGCGGGGCCCGTGAATGTGGTCTCACCACAGCCGGTGACCAACGCCGAATTTACCAAAACGCTCGGCCGTGTGCTTCGCCGCCCAACGATCTTCCCGATGCCGGGCTTCGCGGCGCGGCTTGTTTTTGGCGAGATGGCCGACGCGCTTCTTCTTTCAAGCGCTCGCGTGGAACCCGCCGCCTTAATGCAATCCGGCTATCACTTTCAATGGACGGACCTCGAAGGCACCCTTAGACACCTCCTTAGGAACTAAAAGGAAGATACCCCGTTTTATAGTTCATGTTGGAAACAGACGAACAGCTCTTGGATGCCTATTCCAAGGCGGTGGTGATGGCGACCCAGCGCATCAGCCCGTCGGTCGTCAATGTGGAAGTGCAGCACAAAGGCGGCCGGGGCGGCGGGTCGGGATTTATCTTCACGGCGAACGGCTATCTGATCACCAACAGTCATGTGGTTCACGGCGCTACTCGGATTGATGTGACGTTGGCCGACGGCCGCAAATTCCTGGCCGATTTGGTAGGAGATGATCCGCATACGGATCTGGCAGTCGTCCGAGTGCACGAGGACCACCTGACGCCAGCCCTCTTGGGAAATTCGCAGTCCATCCAGCCCGGCCAATTGGTCATTGCCATCGGGAACCCGTATGGCTTTCAGGCCACCGTGACCGCCGGCGTGGTGAGCGCGCTGGGCCGCTCCCTCAGGTCTCAATCCGGGCGGTTGATCGACAACGTGATTCAAACCGATGCGGCGCTCAACCCAGGCAATTCCGGTGGACCTCTGGTCAATTCGCGCGGCGAAGTCATTGGCGTGAATACGGCCATCATCTTAGCCGCGCAGGGGATTTGTTTTTCAATTCCCATCAACACCGCTAAGTACGTGGCGGGGGAGCTCATCCGTCGCGGGAAAATCCGCCGGGCAACACTCGGTGTCGCAGGGCAGGACGTTCCCGTGCCCCAGCGACTTCGACGATATTACCAGCTGACCCAGGAAAAAGGGATTCTGGTGATCGGGGTAGAGCGCGGTAGTCCTGCTGAAGGCACGGGACTCGTCCAGGGCGATGTGATCATCAGGTTTAACGACCTGCCGGTTTCGGGAATCGATGATCTGCACGAGCTTCTGACTGAAGACCGAATCAACCGTTCGTCAAGCCTCATGATATTACGGGGCGTGGATCGACTGGTTATCGCGGTGATCCCGAGGGAGGGGCTTTAAGGGTTGATAATCTTTAACTTCTTGACACGCTTTTGCTCGTAGAGTTTGGCATCCGCCTGAGCCAGTAGCGCGTCGATCGATAAATGGTCGTCCGATTTTAACTCGGATGTACCGGCACTTAAGGCCAACGTGTATTTTTTGTGAGCTTGCGCATTGAATTCATCCAGCTTTTGTTGAAGACGTTCCAGGAGCGATTGTTCGCCCGCCTCTGCCAGGTCTTCCAAAACCGCGACCGCGAATTCGTCGCCGCCGATCCGGGCAATCACATCCGACGCGCGAAAGGTGTCCTTTAAAATGGCCGCGGCCGCGTTGATGGACTGGTCTCCCTCCAGATGGCCATAGGTATCATTGATTATCTTTAAGCCGTCCAGGTCGGCGAGAAATAAAAGAAACGGCTGCCCGCTGCGCCGCGCCTGCTTGAGCAGCTGGTCCGCCAGAGTGTTAAAACCGCGGCGGTTGTACAGGCCCGTCAAAGGGTCGGTGATGGCCAAGCTTTGCAACGCGGATTCGGCGCGTTTGCGCCGTTCGACCTCCCGGGTGAGTTCCAGGTTGGCGGCGGCCAGGTCTGCCGTCCGCTGCACGACGCGGGTCTCCATCTCGTCGTAGGCTGTTCGCAGGGCATCCATGGCCTTTCGGCGGTCGCTGGCATCAATGACGAGACACACCAGGTGCTGCTCCGGCTCTTCGTGAAACACCACGCCGACCACCACTGGCACACGGGTGCCGTCTTTTCGAAAATACTCCTTTTCCAGAGGCGCGCAGGTGCCTGATTCCTTTAACTTTGCTCTGGCCCAGTCGTCCATCACGTGGTATTCCGGAGGCGTCATGGCCGGGCCACCGACCCGTCCTTCTTCGAGGTCCTGCCGGTTGTAGCCCATCATTCCGAGGAAGGCGTCATTGGCGTCAAACACGCGGCCGTCCCAGTCCACAACCATGGTCCCCACAATATTGGATTTGAGCAGCTGCTGGTAGCGTTTTTCGCTCGCCCGGAGCGCGGCGTGCACGCGATCGCGCTCAGCGATCTCTGCTTCTGTTTGCCGCGACACCATGGTGGCCAAAGCGAGTCCCGTGAGCGTGTTGACCGTCATAAAAGTCTGCATCAGGAGGAGAGAATCGTTGGGTGATTTTCGCACGAAGGGGCCGAATCCGTGGAGAGTTCCCCAGATGGCGATTCCCAGGAGCAAGACGCTTGCTGTCGCGGTTTCCCGTTCGCCGAACCGATAGGCCGCCCAGACGAGGAGCGGGATATACAGATAATCGAGCGGATAGTTTTTAAGGGCGGCCTGAAACAGGCCGCCAAAAACCACCCAGCCACCCAATGCCAACACCACCGCCAAAACCCCCAGCTCGGGCAGCTGAGACCAATTCCAGCGCCGCAGGTGCGGGGTGCTCCAGAGGAGGAGAAACGGCGTAATAATTAGTACGGCTGCCATATCGCCAAGCCACCACGTAAACCAAACGGCGCCAAAGTCGGTCCAGGGGGCATAACCTCCCAACGCCAGCGAGGTCACGCCGATCGTAGGGCTGACGGCGGTGCTGAGGACTCCCGCCAGGAGCGCAAATGTAAAAACACCCTGGAGATAATCGAAGGAATAACGCCCGCGGGCGAAACGATTCACCAAATACGCTCCGATTAGAGGTTCCAGGGTGTTGCCGACCGCAATGCCAATGGACGTGGTCACATTTCCTGCGGTCGCTAAATTCACGAGAAAGGCTCCCAAAAGAATCCCCGGCCAAAGCTCGTATCCGAACACGAGGAGGGCGGCCAGCGCGAGGCCCGACGGCGGCCACACGGCCGTCGCGCTCGCATTGACGAAGGCGAGCCGCAAACCCAGTTTACCAGCCAGGGCGTAGGCGACGGCCAACAGCAGGATCTTAATGGCGGATCTCATGTCTTGGGCGTCCTCACGTATTTCCGGTAGATTTGCATGAAGCGATCAGGATCCAAAGGTTTGATCAGATAATCAACGATGCCCATCGTAAAGCTTTGAAGGAGGTCGGGTTCTTTTTTTGAAACCGTCAGGACAACGACCGGAATGTGTTGAGTGGAGGGGTTCAGCCGGATCTGGCGAAGCACTTCCAGTCCGGATGTTTTCGGAAGATTGAGATCCAAGAGGACGAGCTGCACGGACGGGGCCGCCGCCTGGTCGACATAAGCGCCTCGCCCAAAGAGGTAATCCAAGGCTTGGGCGCCGTCTTGGGCGATGTGGACATTGCTGGCTCGTCCCGCCTTTTCAAAAGCGCGCCGGGCTAATTCAATATCGTCGTCGTTGTCTTCGATCAAAAGCACGTCGCTCATGTCCGGGTCTCTTTCCCTTTACAACTACATCGGCACGTCCGTCGGCGGTGGATCGTTCACCATCAGCCAATAAATGCCCAGCTGCTGGGTCACTTCCATGAATCGATCAAAATCGACAGGTTTTCGGATGTAGCTGTTGGCTCCCCCGCTGTAGCTCTCGTATTTGTCCTTCGTTTGCGAAGAGGTCGTCAACACCACCACCGGAATGCACTT
>JBGPLV010000078.1:0-7864 GCA_041486625.1 Elusimicrobiota bacterium | reverse complement strand
TTGATTGTTTACACCCATGCGATGATAAAGCCCGATGCCATAGACGCCTTCGCCCAGTACGCCACTTTTGTGTTACGCGTCCACATCGGTTTGTTGCTGAACTATGACACGGTCATTGATCGGCCGCATCCTTCTCCGGGTCCGCAAGTTTCTCACAGCGTTCAGAGTTCTCTTCGAACAAGATTGTGGGATTTATTGGCGGCAGTCAGAGGAGAATTTACGATCAATGAGCGCCTCTTTCTGGAAACGGTACGTCGCGATATGGGGTTGGACGATTCCTTCGCACGAGTCTTAGAGGAATTTTTCAATGGCGTTGGTTTGAACCCTTATTTAGGTCCGTTTATAATGCAGTATTTGGACGAGATCAAGGAAGGGCGCCGACCTTTACCAACCAGAAAACGTGAGCCACCTCCACCGACAACTGCCGTGCCACCTGCGCGGCCGGCCCAGCAAGCGCAAATTATTGTTCCCCTGGGGCAGGCGATCCCGGAACCTGGGAAGGAGAAAACTCTACCGGAGGCGCTTCAAGATGCCAGTCTAAATCCCGATGATGCTGCAACGCAGATGGCCCTGGCTAACGCCTATCACTCGTCCAGGAACTACCAGAAGGCTATAGAGCATGGAAAAATTGCCGTAAGGCTTGAGCCAAATTGGTGGCAGTCTCGGATTCGCCTGGGAAGGTTTTATCGTGATGCCGGGAACACCCAAGAAGCGGTCCGAGTTTCGTTAGAAGCAGGTCAGTTGGCTCCCAAACAATGGGAAACCCATGAAGGACTCGGTCGGAGCTATTATGCGGATGGTCAGTTTCAGGCGGCCGCTGATGAGCTACAGATCGCTTTGAATGATCACGAGGACACGCATGTCAGAGAATTGCGCGAACGAGCCCTTAGAAAATTAAAACAAGGAACACAAAATCTTTACATCCTACCGACGGTTGTTGTCTTGTTTTGGAAGCCGCTCCTGGTGGCGGTTTCGGCAGGTCTTATAACGTTTCGCTTAGGTTTTTCGGAAGCGGGACATTGGGTCAGCGTCGCGACTGCGCTGGTCACTTGGCTTCTGCTGAGTGGTGGCGTAGGTATACCGAGGCTTCAGCGGGAACCATGGAGCTCGACCTCCGGCCGCGCCGCTTGATCACACCCGCCTTCGTATAATTATCGCTTGAAAACCTGGATTATATGGGTATAATATGTGTATTAAAGGAGGCAGATATGCCTAGGCCCTCGATTATTGCAAAACCCGTTCGTCTTCATCTTTTGCTTGAAAAAGAAACCGTGGTCAAGCTTCGAAAACTCGCGGCGCGCCAAGCCAAAACGCTCACGCAAATTCTTCGGGATTTAGCGGATTCCTATGCCAGCGGCCGGGTCGTCGTTCGGCAGGGATCTTTAGACGAGGTGGTGTCGCGTATACGTAAAATTCGCGATCAGTTCCGTCCGACCGCTCAAAGAAGCGAAAACGTTATCCGAGCTTTGAGAGATATGCGTGCCTAAAGGGTCGCTTCTGATCCTCGATGCCTCTGTTGTGGTCAAGTGGTTTGTGCGGGAGCCCGACTCCGCAAAATCCGACGCCTTTCTGAACGCCATCAGTCGAGGAGAATATCATGTGGCGGTGCCCAGCCTTCTGCGCGCCGAATTAACGCATGTCTTATGGAAAAAACGGCTTGCAGGCTATAGTCGGGATGTTGTGAGCGCCGTCTTACGTGAGTTGGATAAACTTGCCTTTGAGGAAGTGCCTATGGAACAGCTTTTTCCGCCCGCTTTTGACGCTGCGTTCAATTATGGGATTACCCTATACGATGCTTTCTATGTTGCGCTCGCCGAGCTGACCCAGGGAACCTTGGTTACATTTGATCACGATCTTTTGCGAAAAACCAAAAACCGCACTTCGGCCAAGATCGTTATACCTTGATCGTCCTTCTTGTTTGCAAAGCCCGTCGAAAAACGCGTAAAATGAGTCGTTAACATGCTCACAATCGAATTCCAAGATTGGAAAAAGTGGACGGGGGAAGGCCAGACTCTGGGAGTATTTGTTTTTGAAGAACAGGCTCCGGACACCGCTAAAGCCGATGGCTTCAAAGGCAAAGAGCTGGAGACTTTCTTGTATCGTCCCAAAAAAGCTTTGCCCGCTGAGCGTGTTCTCTTGATCGGGTTGGGGAAAAGAGTGAATTTTTCCCAGGAAGTCTTGCGACGAGCAGCCACGAAGGTTCTTCGTGGCGCGGAATCCATGGGTCTGGAGAGGATTTCGGTTCGCGCACCGCAGTTAGCCAAATCGCCGGCGGCTCAAGCCGAGGAGTTTCAAGCGTTGGCCGAAGGGTTTTATTTGGGAGCGTACCGTTTTGACAAGCACAAGACGCCGATGCCCGATGCGCCGAAGCCAGTCGAAAAGATTCTCCTCTGGGTCAGTGGTGCTTTAAGCCCGGCCAAGAAAGCGGCGCAGAAAGCTAAGATTTACAGCCAAGCTACCATGCTGGCACGGGACCTCATCAATGAACCCCCCAGCCGGATGAACCCGGAACGCCTGGCGGAGGAAGCGCTTAAACTCAATAAAGCGCCTATTTCTGTGCATGTTTTTGAAAAGAAAGACCTTGAGAAAATGGGCATGGGGGCTATCCTTGGAGTGGGGGCGGGTGGAGCAGTGCCCCCGCGCTTGGTCGAGCTGATTTATAAGCCATCAGGGAAGGCGAAAAAGGTGGTGGCGTTGGTCGGCAAGGGTATTACTTTCGATTCCGGAGGCCTTTCCCTTAAACCTGCCCAATCTATGGAAACGATGAAGGATGACATGTCCGGCGCGGCCGCCGTGTTGGGAGTGATGAGTGCCTTGGCCGAGCTCAAACCCAAGGTCGAAGTGCGCGGATATATGGCTATTGCCGAAAATATGCCCGGCGGCCGCGCTCAAAAACCGGGTGATGTTTTGAAAGCCTTTAATGGAAAGACAATTGAAGTCCTCAACACAGATGCGGAAGGCCGCCTAGTGCTGGCGGACGCCTTGTCGTACGCCAGCTCCAAAAAGCCGGACATCCTTATTGATATCGCAACGCTCACGGGCGCGGCGGTGGTTGCTCTCGGGCATCTCGTGTCCGGCGTGATGGGCAATAATGCAAAGCTTGTGAAATCGATTTTGGACGCAGGCAGCGACACCGGCGAGAAATTCTGGGAGCTTCCACTCGTGAAAGAGTATGAACAAGATATTAAAAGTAAAATCGCCGATGTGAAGAACATCGGAGGACGCCGCGGCGAGGCGGGAACGATTATCGGCGGGCTTTTCCTTAAGGAATTTGTGGACTCCTCCGCATGGGCACACATCGATATCGCGGGTCCTTCGTGGACCGACTCGGACCAACCCTATTGCCCGACGGGCGGCACCGGACACCCGGTCCGCACGCTACTTCACTACTTGGAGAACCTCTAATGGCTGAAATGACCGGCGCTCAGATCGTGTGTGAAGTCCTCAAACGCGAGGGCGTCGAAGTCGTATTCGGCATTCCCGGGGGCGCTAATCTTCCCTTGAATGACGCTTTGGGGCTTTCCGGCCTTCGTTTCGTTTTGACGCGGCATGAACAGGGAGCATCGCACATGGCGGACGGCTATGCCCGTGCCACCGGCAAAGCCGGCGTTTGTTTTGCGACTTCGGGCCCGGGCGCGACGAACCTTGTGACGGGCCTTGCGACCGCCAACATGGACTCCATCCCCGTGGTCGCGATCACGGGCCAAGTGCGCACCGAAGCCATCGGCTCCGATGCCTTCCAGGAAGCCGACATCACCGGCATCACACGGCCGATCACCAAGCACAACTTTTTAGTGAAAGATATTCGCGACCTGCGCCGAGCTCTGCAGGAAGCGTTTTACATCGCCACTTCCGGACGCCCGGGGCCGGTGCTCGTCGATATCCCGGTGGACATCCAGCGCGCCAAAATCGAGTTCGACTGGGAAGAAAAGATTGAGATGCGCTCCTATAAGCCCACCGTTAAGGGGCACCCGCTGCAGATCAAAAAGGCGGCAGAGCTGATTAAGGAATCGAAACGTCCCCTCCTTTATGTTGGTGGCGGAACCGTCTATGCAGGGGCGACGGCTGAGCTTCTAAAGCTGGCCGAGAAGGGAAACATCCCTGTGGCCTGGACGCTCATGGCCAACGGCGCCATGCCGCCCGATCATATCCTGCAGATGGGACCGCTCGGCATGCACGGCAAGTACAGTACGAATATCGCCATGCAGAAGTGCGACCTATTGATCGCCGCAGGTTCGCGGTTTGACGATCGGGTCACCGGTAAGATCCAGGCGTTTTCGCCGAACTCCAAAAAGATCCACATCGATATTGATCCGGCCAACATCTCCAAGACGATCTTGGCGCATTGTCCGGTGGTGGGTGATTTGAAGCACGTCCTGGGGGAGCTTGCGGAAGCTATTCCGAAGCTCGACCACAGCGAGTGGGTCAAGGACATCATCGAAATGGACAAGCAGAACCCCCTCTCCTACAAGCAGGATGACATTGTCCGGCCGCAGTACGTGATTCAGGAGCTGCACCGCCTGACCAAGGGTGACGCGATCATCACCACGGGCGTGGGCCAGCACCAGATGTGGGCCATGCAGTGGTACTGGTGCAACAAGCCGCGGCGCTTTCTCACGTCCGGAGGGTTGGGCACGATGGGATACGGTTTCCCGGCCGCGGTGGGGGCCAAAATGGCTTTTCCGGACAAGACCGTAGTCTGCATCGATGGGGACGCGTCCTTTCAAATGACGGCCTGTGAACTCACGACCGCCACGATGGAAAAAAGCCCTATTTTGGTGCTGATTATCAACAATTTCTTCCTGGGCATGGTGCGCCAGTGGCAGGAACTTTTCTACGACAAACGCTTTTCATCTAGTAACATGACCGCCCAAGGCGGCTTGTCGAAAGACGGCAACCAACCTAACCCGAGCAAAGCGGTTTATATCCCCGATTTCGTCAAGCTGGCCGAGGCGCATGGGGCCCTGGGAATGCGCATTACGGCCAAAAGCCAGGTGACCGGTACGCTGGAAGAAGCGCTCAAGGAAGTGAAAAACCGCACTGTGGTTTTAGACGTTTATATTGACCCTGAGGAAAAGGTGTTCCCGATGGTGCCGGCCGGCAAGGGGTTAGATGAAATTATTGTGGATATGGCCTAAGGAGTGCTTATGGCGGAAACTCAAACAGCTCCGGCACGCAAACCTAAGCCGCTCGCGCTCATTTATAAGGATTACTGTACGGGTTGCGAGGCGTGCATTCAGATGTGTCCGATCAAGGACTGCATCGTGCGCAACCCGGAGGTATCGGGTCCGGAACAGTCCTGGGTGTATGTGGTCCCTGAGAAGTGCATCGGCTGCACCTTGTGTGTCCAGATTTGTCCATGGGATTGCATTGAGATGATCCCCCGTGAGCAGTATCCCCAGGGAGCTCCCGGGACGTTCACCGGGGCGCCAGGAGATGTTTTAAAATGAGCGAACTTTTCGACATCGTCGTCGTAGGAGCCGGCCCCGGAGGCCTCGCGGCGGGCCTTTATGCGGCCCGCGCCAAACTGAAATCCGTGGTGCTGGAAAAAGAGCTTCCGGGGGGGCAGATTAACAAAACGGGCGTTATTGAAGACTATCCCGGATTTTCCTCCATCGACGCCAGGGAGCTCGCCCAAAAGATGACCGATCATGCCAAAGAATTTGGAGCCGAGATTCGCATGGCCGATGCCAAGGCGGTCCGCAAAAAGGACAACGGTTTTGAAGTGGAAACCTCAGACGGCACGCTGCGCGCCAAGGTCGTTATCCTGGCCTCCGGGGGGAGCCCGGTTTATCTTGGCTGCAAGGGCGAGATGCCCTACCAGACCAAAGGGGTCAGCTACTGCGCGATCTGCGATGGAGCGCTGCCGCTTTTCCGGAATAAGCCTATGGTTGTCGTAGGCGGAGGGGACTCCGCTTTGGAAGAAGGGCTTTTCTTGACCAAATTTGCGTCTCATATCTATCTCGTCCACCGCCGCGACGAATTCCGGGCATCCCAGATCCTGGTGGACCGCGTCAAAGCGAACCCCAAGATGGAAGTTGTTTTCGACTCCGTCTTGGATGAGGTGGGCGGTTCGGACCTCGTGGAATGGGCAAAGATCCGGAATGTCAAGACAAACCAAACCCGCCAAGTGGACGTCAGCGGAGTATTCATTTATGTGGGCTTTACCCCCAACAGCGGTTTGGTCAAAGATCCATTGAAAAAGGATGAAAAAGGCTACATCCTGACTAATCAGAATATGGAAACGTCTATCCCGGGTCTTTTTGCGATTGGCGACGTCCGCCAGCAGCTCACCAAACAGATCACCAATGCCGTTGGCGATGGCACGACCGCCGCAGTCGCAGCAGAAAAATTTATTCATGGGCACCTCCAAAGGTCGCCTATAGGAGCAGGTTTATGAAAGATATTTTGGTTCGTATCGGCGGTGAAGGCGGTGAAGGAGTCATCAGCTGTGGAGAACTCTTGACGACCGCTTTGGCCCGCTCCAATCATGAGGTCTACACCTTCCGCACCTATCCCGCTGAAATCAAGGGTGGCCCGGCGATGTTTCAGGTCCGCGCGTCGGACGAACCCGTGCTCTCTCAGGGCAAACTGGCGGACATCCTCGTAACGTTCAACGAAGAAGCGTCCCAGCTTCACGGCCACACCATACGGCCGGACGGACTTTTGGTTTATGATCCGGCGCACTACCAGCCCAAGGGTTCCTACGAGTGCTATCCCGTGCCTCTGGATGAGATCACGATGAACGTCGTGAAGTCAAAGTTAGGGAAAAACGTTGTGGCGCTCGGCATCGTCGCCCGGATTCTCGGCATGCCCATCGATCTGCTCGAGGAACTGGTTCGCGACCGCTTCGGGAAAAAGGGAGACGTCGTTGTCGCCAAGAACCACGAAGCCCTCCGGGCCGGTTATACCTACGTGGACCAGCATCCTTTTAAGAAAGCCATCCCTAAATTTGAAGCCAGAACGTCTACATATAAACGCGTGGTGATGTCCGGAAATGAAGCGCTGTCGGTAGGGGCCATCTCGGCCGGCTGCCGCTATTACGCGGGCTATCCCATCACGCCGGCTTCCGATATTCTGGAGTTTATGGAGAAAGATTTGCCGAAGTTCGGCGGCGCCGTAGTTCAGACGGAAGATGAGATCGCGGCCGTCGCTTCAGTGGTGGGCGCTTCCTACGCCGGCAAGAAAGCCATGACGGCCACCTCCGGTCCAGGGCTCTCCCTCATGGTGGAAGTGATGGGCCTGGCCACGATGTCTGAGATCCCCTGTGTCATTGTCGACGCCCAGCGCTCAGGTCCAAGCACCGGGATGCCGACAAAAACGGAGCAGGGCGATTTGAACCTGGCCGTTTTCGGTTCCCATGGCGATGCCCCGCGCATTGTGCTGGCGCCGGGGGATGTGGAAGAGTGCCTTTACTACATCATCCATGCTTTCAATTTGGCCGAGAAATACCAATCTCCCGTCCTTTACTTGACAGACCAATCGTTGGCTCACCGGACACAGACATTCCCCTGGCCCGATTTCAAACGCATTCCGGTCATCAATCGATTGACTCCGTCCGAATCGGACCTGAAGGAATACAAACGATTCAAAATAACGGACAACGGTGTCTCGCCCATGGCCATCCCCGGGACAGCGGGCGTGTACGCGGCGACGGGACTCGAGCACACGGAACGCGGTGCGCCGAATTTTACGCCGCAGATGCATATGGCCATGTCGGCCAAGCGCTTCAAGAAGATCGAGGTGTGCTCCAAGGAAAAAGGGTTCACGGCGCGTTTCGGTGCCAAAAAAGCAAAAGTGGGGATCATTGGATGGGGATCGACGCAGGGGTCACTCCGCGAAGGTGTCGAGATGGCGATCAAGG
>JBGPLV010000077.1:0-7953 GCA_041486625.1 Elusimicrobiota bacterium | reverse complement strand
TGTAGCTTTCAGCGCATCCAATTTACGAGTGACATGATGCCTTCCGATATTCTCGGAGTGTCAGTTTTAAATCCTAAAACCCAGGAATTTGAATTTCGCCAAGGGCCGATTTTTAACCAGGTGGTGCTGGCCGACGAACTGAACCGGGCCACGCCCCGAACGCAAAGCGCGCTCTTGGAATCGATGAACGAGCGGCAGGTATCCCTCGACAATCAAACGATGCTGCTCCCCAATCCCTTTTTCGTCGTGGCCACGCAAAATCCTCACGAGCACCATGGAACCTTTCCGTTACCGGAGTCTCAGTTGGACCGCTTCATGATGCGGTTATCGATTGGCTATCCCGATGCGGCAAGCGAAAAAGCCATCCTGGGTATGGGAATGGAGCACGAGGCGGTCCGCCGCATGGAGACGTGTCTCAAACCCATGGAGCTTTTGAAGTGGATGGACGAAGTGCGCCGGATCCATGTGGCATCCATTGTCGATGACTATCTTTTGTCGCTCATCCAGGCCACCCGGAGTGCAGAACGAGTTGAAGTGGGAATCAGCCCGCGCGGCGCCATTGCTCTGCGCAAAGCGGCCCAAGCCCGCGCGCTCCTGCAAAACCGCGATCATGTGATTCCGGATGACATCAAGGCGCTGGCCATTCCCGTACTGGCTCACCGGCTAATTTTCTCCTCCGATCAGCTTATGGAATCCAGCCAGCAGTCCGAGCTTATCATTGAGAATCTTCTCCAGAAGATTCCCGTCCCACTTTGAAATTCCTGGCCTTTCCCTATCGAATCTTTCGTTGGATGATGCTAACACGCCCTATCCGGTTCACCCGTTTTGGTTCGTTTTACATCTTATTTTCCATTGGCGTAGGCGCCGCGGCCATTAACACCGGAAACAATCTCCTCTACCTTATTCTCGGAATCCTTCTTGGATTTATCGTAATCTCTGGATTTCTTTCGGACAGCGGGTTATGGGGGATTACCACAGAATGGAGTCCCATCGGCAGTTTCTACGCGGGTCAAAAAGCCCTCTTGCTGTGCCGCGCGCAGAAGGGATGGTTCCCCGGCGTAGCGCTGACGGTGGAATCCCATTGGCAGAGATTGTCCTCCATCCAGTCATTCATTCCCTGGATTCCAGCCAGGGGAAGCGCTTCTGTTCAAGTCGAGCTCGTTCCGAGCCAGCGAGGTTATTTAACGCTTGAGCGATGCCATTATTCTACGCGCTTCCCATTTGGACTATTTCAAAAATCTCATACGCGGCAAATGCAGGACCGCTGGATTGTTTATCCGCGCGTGGAGCGACTGCATAGAGGACTGATGGATAGTCTCGGGGATAATCTTTCGAGAACTTCCACCAGCCGCCAAGGCATGGGGTCCGTGCCCTATGTGTTACGAGATTATCGCAGCGGCGACACCCTGCGCCAGGTGCAATGGAAAGTCAGCGCGAAGCGCCAACGTCTAATTGTCAAGGAAACGGAAGAAGAAGCGGATCAGGGAGATCTCTTTTATCTGGATGCCTGGCCGGCCGGTTTGAGCGCCCCTCAAATGGAGAGGTTTATTTCTTTTGTAGCGTCTCTCATCTTTACGACTCTTGAACTCGGCCGACCTGTAGGCCTCGACATCCTCGAACGGCTTTTTCCGCCAGAAAATTCGCCCCAGCAGTTACACCGGATATTTAAATTTCTCGCTCTGGTGGATCCGAGCCCGAGTGGCGGCCCATTAGCCCGAAAGAGACCACACTCGACGCACACGCACTTAATGGATATTTGTTCGCTCTGGAAATCGTATGGCCAATCCGTCCCCAACAGAGGCATTCGGGGATGAAAGCTCTCCGGATTTCAGCGCAGATCGCCGCCACTCTAGGCCTTCTCTCAATTACCCTTACAGGAGAAATTGCGCCGAGTTGGCTTGCCGCGAGTTGGATCGCTTGGCTCTTCAGTTTGATCGGCGATCGTTATCCCCAATTCATCGCCAAACTCAGACACTTCGAGACGGTCGCCGTGGCGGGAATGATCATGATGTTTCTGATCGATTTTCTCGTTTTTCGCTTTTCTATCTTTATTGCCATTACCCATTTCTTACTCCTCTTTCAAATTTTCAAGCTCGCGGGAGCAAAAGCTCGAAAGGATTGCCTGCAGATATTTCTTTTTTCTTTTTTCCAGATTCTGGCGGCATGCACATTATCCGTTGATGCCTGGCATGCGGCCATCCTCCTCGGACTCATTCCCACGGCGACGGCTCTTCTTTTCTGGAATCAAATCGAACGCGAGTGGGAGCAAGCCGGGCAATCCAGCGATCCGACAGTCCATCGACATTATCGACGGATGGCCACGGGAATATGCCTCGCCGCCTTTCCATCCAATGTACTGCTCACCATCGCCGTGTTTGTCATCTTCCCACGACTGAAACTTAATGCATCCTTGCCCGGATTCAGCGGCCATCGTACCGGATTTACCGATCAGATGAATCTCGCCCAAAAGGGCAATCTTCGACAGAACTCGTCTGTTGTGCTGTGGCTGAACTTTCCCAAAGCCGAAGAACGCGCTGCATGGACAGGGTATCTCCAGGGTGAAGTCCTCAGTCATTTCGATGGGCGTCAATGGAGTTCATCTAAAGAACGTGGTTCGCGAATGATCCTTCCGGACCCGAATGGAATATTTCTCCTCAGACCGCAACACTCAGGAATTCCTCTTATTCATCAAACGATCACGCTCGCGGATACTTCCGCGGCGACCCTTTTCGCTATCGCAAGACCCGTTCGGATTCGAGCTCCCCTGCCAGCCCTCCAGCAAAGCGAAGGAGGAAGTTTTCATTGGTTGGCGTCATGGAATCGCCCGCTCCGCTACGAGGTAGCCTCCGAATCACTCTCCGAAATGGAGGACCGGCCGGTCGATAATCCATTACCCGCAATCCCATTGGCACGCATCCGGGACTTGGCCCAACGTGTCGCGGGGACGGGGCCGTCCCAGCAACAGGCGCAAAATATTGAACTCTATCTGAGCAAAACCTACCGTTATTCGACCGACTTTGGGGACCGCGTTCCCGAAAATCCCGTTGACTATTTTCTTTTTGAGCGCCGCGAAGGCTCCTGCGCTCACTTCGCTTCTGCCATGGCCCTCATGCTGCGGCTAAGGAACATCCCTAGCCGGCTTGTGGCCGGCTACTTCAAAGGAGAATGGAATGACCCCGCGCAGTGCATCGTGATGCGGGAGCGCGACGCCCATGCCTGGGTTGAGGCTTATATTGAAGGACAGGGTTGGGTGGCCTTTGACCCAACGCCCAGCTCTACTCCTGGATTTGTATCCCATAGAAGCGTTCTGAACCGGCTTGAACAATATTGGGATTATCTCGATTTTCAATGGAACCGGTTCGTCATCCAATATGACTTGTATGCTCAGATCAAGGCATTTGAAACGATGAAAGGAGGGTCGGAGCGATTGGGTTCGACGCTCATCCGTTGGTGGCCCGACGTTCAATTTCGGTCTCATCACCGCGAACGTTGGCGCGAAAGCGCTTCCATTCCTTTTAAAAAAACGGGTGTATTCGTTTTCCTCACCCTAGCGAGCTTTCTGCTTCTTGCCCAAAAACGCCGCGCGTCAACAGACGCGACGATTCGTTTCTACAGCCGTTTTTTGGAACAGATGTCCCGCACGGGCCATCCAAAGGCTCCTCATGAGACGGGCCGGGAGTTTGTCGCGCGACTGGAGCAGGCAAAGCCTCCCCTTGGGGATCTGGCGCATCAAGTGACAGAAATGTATTATCAGATACGATTTCGGAAGGAGCCGTCATGACCAAAACTCTACTTGCCATTTGTCTCATCCCTTGCCTCTGCTCGGTTGCCCCAGCCGACACGAAGCATGACGTCTCGGATCTTATTCACCGACTTCAGACAGGCGATACGGATGAAAAAGAACGCGCCGCCGAAGCGCTGGGCGCCTTGGGGTCTGAAGCGGCGGGTGCGGTCAATGCCCTGCGGCAGGCCTTAAACGACGATCTGCCTTACGTCCGCATCCGTTCGGCGGAAGCACTCGCCAAAATTGGTCCAGCCGCTATTCCGGCGTTCATTGACGCTTTGAAAAATGAAAATACGGAAGTGCGCGCCACGGCGGCCAACGCGCTGGGACGATACGGCGACCAAGCCGCCGCCGCCATCCCCAGCCTGGTCGATGCGCTGAAGGATTCCGATCTTCCCGTGCGTCAAGGAGCGGCGCGGGCGCTGGAACAACTTGGACAGCCTGCCGCCCAAGCATTGGTCGGCAACCTTGAAAACAGCCATGGGTCCTTGAAGATTCTCACATTGCAAGTTCTCGCCAATATTCATGGGACCGACGCCACGGCGATCCCTCCTCTCCTGAAAGTCTTGGAGGACACGGATCATCAGGTTCGTTTGGCCGGCGTCAAAGCCCTTGTGCATCAGGGGAGCGAGCATGTTCCAGAACTCCTCGAAGGGCTTAAGTCGGACAACGCGATGGTGCGCGCGCAAGTGGCAGACGTCTTGGCGGACGTGGGCAGACACGGGGCGTCCGCCGTGCCGGCGCTGACCGAACTGTTGAAAGACCCTACTCCACAAGTGCGCGGGTCTGCAGCACGGGCGCTGGGTAAAATGGGATCAGACGCGGCAAGCGCTGTGCCTGCGCTGCGTGTTGCGGCGAAAGATACGGACACGACCGTCGCCACCAAAGCGGCGGAAGCCCTGACCAATATCTCCGATGTTTTCGGAAATGAAATCCCCACGGAGACCGCCCCTCGGGCTCAAGCGAAAACCGCTAGCCCACAACCGCCGAAGAGCCTAGCGGCCCTGCCAACGGTTCATCAGAGTCCGCCGAAGAAAAAGCCGGCGCCGCCCCGTAAAGTCGTGACCAAGAAAACGAAAGTCTTGCCGCCGCCAACCCCAGCAGAATTACTCATCCTCGCGCAAAGTACGGACACCGTGGTGCGGACCAATGCAGAGCAAACGATCATCCAACGCAGCTCGGAAACAATTCCGGTGTTGATCCCAGCGCTCCAGGGAACCAGCACCACCCTGGCGGAGATATCCACCGACCTTTTGACGAAGATCGGAACGGGCGAAGCCAAGAAGGCCGTAGACGCCTACCGAAAACGTCTTTTGGACAAAAGAACGGCTTCCCTCTTGAAGGATTTACGACAGGAGGGGAAAGCATCAGCGGACGCGACCCAAGAGTTGGTGAAAATCGGAGCCCCCATCGTCAAACCGGTGGCCCAGATCCTCGCGGACCCCCGGCCGTCGGCCCGCCGCGCCGCGGCGACCGTCTTGAATCAGCTGGGGACAGCGGCTTCTGTCGCCTCTTCTTCCTTGATAGACGCGCTCGATGACAAGGACCCGGGCGTTCGCCAACAATCCGCGGAAGCCCTGGCCAAAATCGGCACGCCTGATGCGAAGAAAGCCCTCCGCTTCTTTCCCATCAAAGACAAAATCCGCCGCGTTCTCGGTTATTTCAATCACTAGGGCTGGATGCGCCCGAACATTCGGGAAGAGGTAGCAAAAACCCGGGTATGCAACTAGTAAATGAATGTAAATCACGCTTGACATATCTCGGCGTATAAGCTAGCGTACTTTAAACCTTCCCTGTATGCCCTCATTGCGGACAGTTTGCAGGTCTACACTCCCGCGTATATATCCTAGGCGACCAAAAGATCCAAAGTAACTGTCTCTCGATAAGTATATCCAGCCTGTAAGACCATTGACGAACCATGACAAGGAGTTTCTATGAACAATTCCATCGCCACACAGAGTTCAGAAATCAAACCGCACCGTCACTCTTCCTGCCTCAACTCAGAAGGCCAAAACATCATGTTTCCCACCTCTTTGACGAATCGGAGAAAACGAGAGCTCGACGAGTTGCTTAATTCCCTTCCCATGTACCGAAGGAGTTATCCTTTTTGCGGAAGGAGATGGCAAGATTGGGGGGAGAACACAAGGGTAACGGCAGATGCTCCTACGAAGACAGGCGCTCGGTATAAAGCCATCTATGTCGTTCTTGTTCTGAGTTTAGCTATCGGGCTGGGAAATATATTCCAAACCAGCAGGGTTCAGCATCCCTTGCCGTCCGCGCTCTCATTCGCTACGCTTGCCGACCCCGTGTCCAGGACCGCCCCGCCTGACTATGCCCGTTACCAATGGGTGGGATATCATCGTCTCTCTCCTCAAAACCGAGGGGGATAGCGTGATAAAAGTCCTTGGGGGTCCGGCGCTTCACCGGAGCCGGCTGCGGTTCATGCGTTTGCTGGATTACGTCCGGGCGATTCTCGATACGCTTCGAGAGCCTCTGGTCGTTCTTGACGAGGACCTCAGGGTCAAAACGATGAACAAGTCTTTTTGCCGCACCTTCCAAGTGTCGGCACGGGAGACCAATAATCAATGTATTGAGGGGCTCGGTAATGGCCAGTGGAAAATCCCCCGGCTCCAGGTATTGCTCGAGGAGATCCTGTCTAAGAATTCTCAGATTCAGGATTTCGAGGTCCATCACAGGTTCCCGAATATCGGCCAGAGGACGATGCTGCTCAATGCGCGCCGCATCGAGATAGCCGGGACGTCTAAACGGTTGATCCTTCTCGTCTTCGAGGATATTACTCTGCGCAGACAAGCCGAACTCGCCATGGAGAAGTTCAATGAATCCTTAAACAGCGATTCGATGACCGACGACCTCACAGGTCTCTATAACCACAGAGGCTTCTCCGCCGTCGGCCGCCACTATTTGGAAATAGCCCGTCGAAGGGGCAAGAGGATTTTCGTTATCTTTGTGGACCTGGACGGCCTTAAGCAGATCAACGATCAATGGGGCCATTCCGAAGGAGACCAGGCCTTGATCAGAACGGCTAAAATCCTCAAGCTGACATTCCGCAAGTCGGATATCATCGCTCGGATAGGCGGAGATGAGTTCGTGATCGTTACGACGGAGCATCGCTATGATAGCGCGACGATCCTGATGGCTCGTTTGCAAGGAAACTTAAATCGCCACTCGGCTCAGAATAATTCCCTCCGGCCGATCGCCTTAAGTGTAGGCGTCGCGCCTTCAGACCCTCAGGATGCCGCCTCGATTGAGGAATTGACCACGCGAGCGGACGCCCTCATGTATGTCGAAAAACGAAGTAAACGGAGTTCCCTTAGGGTTGTCCCTGAATTGCTGGCCGGTACGGCATGAGAACCCACAAGCATTCTGACCTGCACGAAGGAGGTAGCAAACATCTGGTTATGCAACCCAGGGTGGTGACTTTTCGGCAGTGACTCAAATAGTGACTCACAAGTAGCTCATATCTGATCTGTTTGAGTCACTTCTTCATAATATTGATAGTAATTCAGTGGCTCAATCTGTGGCTCAACTGTGAACTATGTGGATCACGGCTGAGCCACTTCATTTTTACATTTCCCTTGCAGAGCGTCTAAATTGGAGCTACTCTGGCGGCATGGAACTGACTGTTGATGCTGTTCATCAAAAGATTTTGGCTCCGCTTGTCGTAGGCCTGACCACCCTCACGTTTGGCGAGGCGCTCCTCGAGGTCCTGACCCTTGGCGCCCAACGTTCCCCGGACGCTCTTTCGCATATGTATTTAGCCGTGATGGGAGGCTATGTGTCCGGAATTGAAATGCAGAAGTGGACGCAAAAGATCCCGGCGGACCCGGCTGATGATCCTTGGATCGAACGCGTGCAGCGCACGGGCCTCATTATGGGACTTTGGTGGCTGCTCTTCATCGGGACGCATCTCTGGCGTTACAAAGACCCCACCGTACCGATGCCGGCCTCCGTTCAACCGATCGTGATGGGGCTGACCCTGCTCTTTATAGGAAAGAATGTCTCGCGGCACGTGCGCCACACCCGGCGCGGCGTGGGCGGCGCTTGGGGACGCGGACCGGATGCAGACGATTCGGCCGAAGACACGTCGCTCGACGCGCAGGTGAGTGCCGTCCTGGAGAGTCAACCCGAAGGCCTCACGCTTCAAGATC
>JBGPLV010000076.1:0-7973 GCA_041486625.1 Elusimicrobiota bacterium | reverse complement strand
TAGCAGAGGTTCACCGGGGCTTCATAGCCTGGCACAAGCCGCCGATAGGAGTTCGTGGTGGGCGAGGTGATCGCCAGGAGCGCCGGCGCATGCTTCAGGAGCCCTCCGATGTACCATAGACCGATCTGCGAGAAGTGCGCGTAGCTCATCTTCTTGTCGAACATGAGGGGAACGCCGTCTTTCCAGATGCTCTGGTGGCAGTGCATGCCGTTGCCGTTGTCCTGAAAAATCGGCTTGGGCATGAAGGTGCAGACTTTGAAGTGCTCGCGCGCCACGTTCTTCAGAACGTATTTGTAAAGCGTGATCTGGTCCGCGGCCTTGGTCAAGGTCTTCACCCCGACGCCCATTTCGCCCTGTCAGGCGGTCGCCACTTCGTGGTGATGGAGCTCAATGGTGACGCCCATTTCACGCATGCGCAGCATGGCTTGGGTGCGGAATTCCATCAGGCTGTCTGTGGGCGGGCAGGGGAAGTAGCCTTCCTTGTAACGGGGCTTGTAGCCGAGGTTCGGCTTCTCATCGCGCCCCGAATTCCACGCGCCTTCCGCAGAGTCGATGTAATAGTAGGCGGAATGCTGGTTTTGGTCGAAGCGGACTCCGTCAAAAATGAAGAACTCGGCTTCGGGACCGAAGAAACTCTGTGTGGCAATGCCGGTTTGAATCAGGTATTTTTCCGCTTTCTGCGCCACGTAACGCGAGTCGCGGCTATAGGATTTTCGATTAATCGGGTCCTCAATGTTGCAAAACATGCTGAGCGTGGGGGTCTTGCAGCAAGGATCCATCACGGCGGTTTCGGGATCGGGCATCAAGAGCATGTCCGATTCGTTGATGGCCTGAAAGCCGCGAATGGATGAACCGTCAAATCCGATTCCGTCTTCAAACACGCTTTCCTTCAACCCATCGATATGATAGGACAAGTGCTGCAGAGTGCCCGGGAGATCCATGAATTTGTAATCCACGACCTGGGCACCGGCCTCTCTCGCCATTTCAATGACATCTTTCGGCGTCATGCCCTTCTTTGTCTTCTTTGCGTCAATTGTTTCCATAGACTCCTCCTCTAATGATTTATCGACGAGAAAATACCATTCTAAAAGCTTTCATGTCAATATCAACTCGGCACATCGCGGCTGACCCATGCGCGACCGACGGTAATCAAAAAAGTCAAAAGACCTGCGATCAAAACAGCTCCTAAAGTCGCGCTGGATTTGTAATACAGAAATCCGGCCACCAACGCAAAACTGGCGGTCCAATAACGGAGCGCTTTAACCATCGCCTGCCTCTTTTGAGGGTCCATAGCGCGTCGACTCCTCTCTAATCGGGTTTTTGTTTGCGAAGCGCTTCAAAATCGGGACGATAATACCGGTTCTTATCAAGCTTGTTCTGTTCCGAAAGGGCTGAGGCAATCATTTGGCGTTCTTCAGGCGTCGGGTTGCAGGTCAGGGCCTTTTCCATATAGTCGCGACCCTTCGCGACAGCGCAGAGCTTAAAATGTAAAAACCCTAGGTGGACATATCCTTTGACATACTGGGGGTGTTCCCGCACGACAACTTCCAATTCACTAATGGCCGGATAAATCTTGTAATCGGCGACATAACGCATAGCCAAAGCGATCCGATCATCAGGACTCAAAGACGTCACAGGGCGCTTGTCCCCTTCTCTCCAGTCCGGATCCGCATGGCATTGGGGACCTCGATCACAAAAATCTTCCCGTCGCCTACTTTCCCTGTCCGCGCGGTCGATTCTATGGCACTCATGACCTTTGAGACATCTTCATCTTGAACGACGATATCGACTTTGACCTTCGGAATAAATCGGATGGTGTATTCCCCGCCGCGATAATGTTCCACATGGCCTTTTTGGCGCCCGAAACCGCGTACATCGGTCAGCGTCATTCCTACGACATGCTGCTTATCCAGAGCCTGCGTCACGGCGTCCAATTTTTCCGGACGGATAATACATGAAACCATTTTCATTGAATATCCCCTTTAGAAGTTCCCCTCACCCTTCACCCTCTCCCAGTGGGAGAGGGGATTCTTAGATATCCCCCTCTCCTTGGGGAGAGGGCTGGGGTGAGGGGTTGCTCCTTTAGTCGAAGATGCTTTTGCCGGATTTCGCGGCCCCGATGATCACAAAAACCACCAAAGACACGAGTCCGAATACAAGTGTTCCAGTCATTATAGCCTCCTTAGTGCTTGGCCGGCACGCCCGCGGATGCGGTGCTTGCCGAACCGTACTCAGCGGTCTTCAGTTGAAAGTCCGGGTAGCAGAGAGCGCCCATTTCAGGGATATCCAAGCCTGCCAATTCCGCCTTGGCGCCGGCCCGTTGACCGACAAACATGTCAACGATCCAGTTGAAGACGAACGACAGGGTGAAGATAACGCCAAGAAGCGTCGAGATCCCGATGAGTTGGGCCACGAGCTGTCCGGCATCGCCATAGAACAAACCCGTCACCGAGCCGTTCACGCCGTTCCAACTGCCGCCGTAGTTGCTTTTGCCGTCAGCAAACAAGCCGACAGACAGAACGCCCCAAAGGCCGTTGACTCCGTGGACAGAAATAGCGCCCACAGGATCATCCACCTTGGGAATGCGGTCGAAAAACTCGACCGCTAGGCAGACCAGAATGCCGGCCGTCCAGCCGATAATACACGCTGCCAGCGGGTTGACAAACCCGCTCGGGGCCGTGATCGCGACCAGACCTGCCAGAAGACCGTTGCCGGCCATCGACGCGTCCGGTTTGCCATAGCGCATCCACATGTAGAGGAGGGCCCCGAAGGAGCCCGTGCAGCCGGCGAGCATGGTGTTAACGGCAATACTGCCGATGCGTAAGGCGCCGTTTCCGGAAGCTCCGAGCGTACTGCCCGGGTTGAACCCAAACCATCCGAAGGCCAGAATGAAACAGCCCGTCAGGACAAGGACAAGGTCATGCCCGGGGATCGCGTTAGGACTGCCATCGCGATTGTATTTACCCAGACGCGGCCCGAGCTGCATGGCGACGGCCAGGCCTGTGATGCCACCGACCGCGTGAACAACGCCGGATCCGGCGAAGTCACAGTAGCCATGTCCAAGACCGAAGTTCACGCCCAGCTGAGACAGCCAGCCGCAGCCCCATGCCCAGTTCCCGAAGAGCGGATAGACGATCGCTCCCAGGAAGATGGTCGAAACGCAGAAGGCGGAATATTTCCACCGCTCCGCGCAAGCGCCGGTGACGATGGTGGTGGTCGTGTCCATGAAGACCATCTGGAACAGGAACAGCACCATGATGCCTACATCATAGGTGGCACCGCTCAGGAAGAACCCCTTCATGCCATACAAAGCCCAGGGCTTTCCGAACAACGTCACGACCTTTTCCGCGTTCAACGGATAAACGCCTCCCAGGTTGGCAATCGGAGCGCATCCACCCATCTGGATAGCGAAACCGCACACCCAGTAAGCGAAAAGTCCGAGGCCATAAACCATGAAGTTCATCATCATCGTGTGGTTGGCGCTCTTCGCGCGGCAAAGGCCCGTTTCCACGATCGCAAAGCCCGCCTGCATGAACATGACCAGAAAACCGGTCACAAGCGTCCAGACGAAGTTGATGGCGATCTTATTCTGACCGGCCTGGTTGGCCAGGTCCGACAGCGTGATGCCTTTTTTAGCATCCGCCATGGTGACATCGGCGGCGGTCCCGGTCAGAGACCCGTCTCCGGAAGGATCGCCTGTTTCAGCGATCTTAGCCGAATCCGGTTTTGAGATGCCTGTCAGGTCCTTGTCCGTCAGCGCCACGGGGGCCGCTGCTGGGACTGCTTTGGCGTCTTCCGCCATAAGCGGGGTCGCCAGACTCAACATTCCTACCAAGCCAAACAAAGCCAGGAGGAATCTACATCGTGTTTGATTGGATTTCATGATATCCTCCTTTATTATTTTTTCCAGTTGGCGCGAGCCAAGTAGTAACTGTTCAAAACGCCGAGACTCCCTGAAAGGGAAACGGCGATACCCACGCAGGCGATGATCGCGCGTGCCATGTTTGAGGACGCGATAAAGAGCCCCCCCACAGCCAATGCCCAACCTGCTAGAACGATGCCAATACCCGCAATTCTCATACTTCCTCCTTCGCCCGCGCCGATTTAAACAGAACAGCCGAGTAACCGATCATGGCGGCGCCGGCGATAAAGCCCAGAGCGCCCGCTCCTACCGCCGACGTGAAAATGATCATGAAGCCGGTGAGGAACCAGAACAATGCCCAACCCGATGTTTTTGTTGTACCCATTAGAACCTCCATTTTTTTAAGGATAAAAAAAGCGCTCTCGAAATGCCCCTGATTCCGGGCGATTTGAGAACGCTCTCACAATTGCGCACCTATCTTGGTGGCGCGGTTTTTTCGACAAATAAAAAACCTCGACCGCTTGCTTGGCCGAGGCTTCAATGCCGTCTTAGAACTGCCAGTCCCCCTTTGGACTGACGATATATTACTTGAACGCGCCCTGGATGTCAAGAAAAAATTTTAGTATCGTATGCCCGTTCCAACATTGGAGTTGGCGCGAGGGCGCCAGCTCCTTTTTTTATGGAAATCATTCAACTTTCATCGCGCAAATTCCTGATTGGCTGTGTTGTTGCCGCCATTTCCTTCTACCTATTAGGTCAGGCTCACTGGACGTCCTCAGCCTGGGTGGCCACCGAGCTGGCACTCACGATTTTGGGGCTGTTTTTGCTCGGTTCTTTCCGCTATCAACTCGATAAGAACGCCTTGACCTATGGGATGGGCCTCGTCATTATCGGTACCTTTATTCCTCTCTGGTGGCCGGCGTGCGCTCTTAAAACATCGTTCAGTCAGGAAGGAGGGAGCGCACTCGCCGGGTTTGTCCATCAGCATTTCCTGACTCTCCACGGTCTGGAAGACTTGATTCATGCCGACACCATGTTGTTCATCTTGGGGCTGACTTACTTCGTCTCCGTGATCGCTCAGACACGACTCCTGGAAACGGTCTCGAGCGCTATTCTACGGCAACAAAAGGGAAAAGTGCTGCCCACCGTAGCGATTTTAGCGGGGATCGTGGCCATCTGCTCCGGAGGCTTGGGCGGCGTTTCGATGATTGGACTCATGATCCGGACCCTGGTGATTATCCTGGCGCTCGGCCGAGCGGAAACGCGGGATATTATTTTCGCCGTCGTCGTTTCGACCGTCATTACTACGGTGAGCGGAATGTTTATGGCTTACGGAGAACCGCCCAACCTGATCATGAAGGCAAACCTTGCGCCCTATTTGGACAATATGTTTTTCATACGGTATGGCCTGCCCGTTGCTTTTGCCAGCTACCTGGTCGTGGCATGGAATCTGCGTTTACGCCTCGGGCGGCGCAAAATTGATCTGAAAACTCAGGATATCCTCGATACGCACAACGCGGACGTGCGTTTCCTTCAGGCCAGCCGTCACGGGGAAGTGTTTACGCCACTCGAGTTTGTGGAAAGCCAGCAGAAGGCCTTGGGAAAACATTACATCCCCGTTCATGAACGCGTCCTGGAAGGCGAACCCTTGGGTGAAGCCCTGATTCATGAAGATGTTACGCCGGCGCTCCGCCGCCAGATGCTGGGTCATTATGTCTCAGAAGATCTGGCCGAGGCCTTGGAAAAGCATTATCAGCACCTGGTGCATCACGAGGATCTGCCACGCGACCAATATGAACTCCAAGTCCGGGAATCGATTGAAGCCATCTCGCATGCGCGGCGCTCCGCACAGTGGATCGGCTCGCTCGCCTTTATCCCCTTCATCGGACTGCTCATCTTTCATGGTTTTCATGAGGAGCTGCCGCTCTTTTTAACCTCTGCCGCGGGATTCATCGCCGCTTTTATCGGCGTCGCCGGGATTCCCAAGTTGCGCGCTCTGGCGCTTCGTGAAGCCAAACAGGAATATAAGGAATACCTGTTTCTTTTTCCCCTTTTCATAGGGATCACCCTTCTACAAAAAACCGGCTTCTTTGAAGTGTTAGCCCATTTACTTAAGGAAGGAATCACACGTTACGGTGTGTCCCACGTCGCTTACATTCAATATTGGGCGGCCTGTTTACTCTCGGCTATTCTGGATAACAATATTGTGGCGGATTTCGCGTCCAAGGCCTTGCATGGTTTAAACATTAGCACGATGTATCTTTTCTCGATGGCCCAAATTGCGGGGTATGCGGTGGGCGGCTGTTGGACACACATTGGGTGTGCGCAGTCGGTGGTGGCTTTCGCTTTCATCCGGAAAGAAATTAGTCCTCGCTACACGCCGATCCAGTGGATAAAGTCGATGACGGCCGTTATCTTAGAAATGAGTGTGTTTGTGACGGCTCTCGTGTATCTCGAAGGCTGGCTCCTCTCCCGCTAACTCCCCCATCCGTCATCCCCCGCGGCCACCTTATTCGTCATCCCGGCAGGCCGTAAGCCGGGATCCATCATTTAATCCCCTCTTCCCGGACGCGCCAGCGGACAGCGGGAGAGGGCCGCGAAGCGGGGTGAGGGTTACGGGACAAGAACCTGCTCGGTGTCCCGCCTTCTCGCTCACGCCGGTCCAGGGAGTACACTCAGCCAGAAGCCTTTGTCGACCCTCCAAAGTGGCTGTCGGTTCGCCATGACAAGGCTCCTGTCTTCGCTCCAACTGTCCCGGCGTTCGCTGCGAAGGCGTGACACCTCGCGCGGACAATATTGAAATGACAATTTGAACCGTAGGGGCGGGCGGCTGCCCGCCCGAACGATGAGGGACAATCAGTATCCGAGACGAGCGAAAGGTCTTACAAAAACCGATGAAGGTGAATCAGATGCAATTTGCTCGGTCCTCCTAAGGAGTAATCTCGTTATTTTACAGGCACTATTGAAGGATTTTTCCAAACCCAAGGAACGGTTTTTTCAATAAATCCTGAAAGACCGCGTTTGATTTGATTTTCGATAGCCATCTTAATTAAATCAATATTCGACCTAATTGCATCGATATCATGCTGAGTGAGATCAAAAGTGAATTTGTTTTCTCTGACTATTATTTTTGAAGGAGACCGAAAAGAAAAATTTAATGTGTAAGTCCCCGATTTCCACCAAAAGTACCTTTTATAAGCCTCGATTAAATGATGCACTTCCTCGCTAGCCATGAATATTTCATGATAGTTTGGATTATTTTTCATTAAGAAAACCTGATGCTCCGTTGCTTTATTCAGTTCGGGTGTATACCCCGAATGAAATTCAGGGTCTTGAAAACGGATGATCTTCTCCGTGAGCATTGCTGTGCTTAATTTGAGAGCAATTGCGTTTTGATCCCTTTCTATCGTTTGACGCGCACCTGATTGGTCACTAATCTCACTAAAAGTCTCTTTCATTCCCATCCAGTTAAGCACATGCGTTTCTTGGTTCCTATGGCGGATGGTGACCGATATGTGATCAATAATTGCATCTTTTCGATCAACCGCCATGTCTAATCGAATGTTGAAAATTGGCCCATAGGTTGTGAAGCCAATTTCAGCTGTTCTATCTAAAAGTACAGTAATTGTAGGTTTTGCATACCATAGATAACCCCAACGTAAGAGTTGTGGTATCCAGGCAGCGGCTCCAACGTAACCAGCTATGTCCGCGGATGAATTTGTCATTCAAGTGCTCCTTCTGAAATAGTGCCGTCGTGAAAATTTGCTTTGGGCGTTTAGCGCCTGGCACCACAGTGGGGTTATTTTCGGATTTTTATTTCGGGAATGCTACAACCATCTTCGACATAGTTTAGCTCAGCTGAACTCAAGCGCTTGGCGAGGGATGACGCCTTCGCGGCGAACGGAATTGACGCTTGGAGCAAGGCCGAAGGCCTTGGTATGACGATGCGACATCTGTTTGGAGCAGCGGCAAAGGTCTTCGGACGATGCGCACTCCGCGGCAATTCCGTGAGACGAGGAGGCGGCAGACCGAGAGCACCTAAATCGGCCGAGGGAGTTCCAGTCCTAAGGACGGTTTATTGAGGCTGCGGGGGTTGTTGTCGAGCGGCGAC
>JBGPLV010000075.1:0-8045 GCA_041486625.1 Elusimicrobiota bacterium | reverse complement strand
CAACGCCCTGCCTTGCGGCAGGCACCGCGCCCTTGGAGTTCGGACTTTCCTCTCATCACTCCGTGAGGAGCAACAAGCGGCGCTCCGAATGCAGCTTTCAAAGAACCTGTGCTTCTTCTAAATAGACAATGCGCGAACAGGATTCGCAGGTCATGAGCTTCTGGCCGCGGCGCACCTCGTTGATTAAATTCTGCGACACTTTCATATGACATCCCGAACATTGCTCAGATCGGATGGGAACGACCGCCGCATTGACATGCTTGCCGTTACGCAGCTTGTTGTAGGGGTCGGCCAGACTTTTTGGCAATGTCGTGAAGGCCTGTTGGCGTTCCGTTTCTTTCGCGGTCAATGTCTGTTCCAGATCCTTCTGCGTCATTTCCAGGTCGGAAATCTGTTTCAAGAGTCCCGCTTCATGGCTTTTGGATCCGGCTTCTTTTTCTTTCCAGACACGCGTGGCCTGATCCATCTGTTCCATGAGTTGAAGAATTTGGTCTTCCAAAGCGGATTTTTCTTGTTTGGCCTTCTCGATTTCTCCCAACAGCGCTTTGTACGCTTCGTTGGTTTTGACCGCGTTCAGCTCGGTGGAATGCTTGCGAACGGCACTTTCCTGCGCATCCAAATCCAGCTCTTTCTGCTTCTTGGTCATCTGCAGCTGGATCATCTCTTTTTTGGCGTCTTCCAGCGCTGTTTTGGCGGATTGGATTTCACCCTTCAACCCAGCGATCTTGCCCGGTATGGCCGCGATCTCCCCGCGCAACCGATCCAATTCAAGATCGCGCTCTTGGAGACTCAACAACGACTTAATGGCATCTTTCATAAAAAATGGTGGGCGCTACAGGATTCGAACCTGTGGCCCCTGTCGTGTGAGGACAGTGCTCTACCGCTGAGCTAAGCACCCTTCAAAACGTGGGCCCACCAGGACTCGAACCTGGAACCCGCCAGTTATGAGCCGGCCGCTCTAACCGATTGAGCTATGGGCCCTTCGACTTCGCTCAGGGCACCATGGTGAGCGAGCATAGCGAGTTGAACCATGGGCCCGCTCCGTCGTATTTTACTAATTAATAAAACGCAGCGTAAAAGGATAGTGGACGCTTTCCCCTTTGTTCGCTTTAAGCGTCGCCTGCACCACCAAAACGATGTGCGTAATCAGAACAAGCGGAAGCGCTACAAAACCAATAAGGACGTAGCACAAAAGCCCCGCGATGAGACCATAAATCGTAAACGAAATATTGAAATTCAGGGACTCCCGTCCCTGCTCATTCACAAACGAATCGGCGTCCTTTTTGACCAGCCAAATAATGAGCGGGGCCAGGATGTTTCCTAACGGGATACCAATATACGTCGCAAGACCGGCCACATGGCACACCATTCCCCAATTTACGGAGCTTTTCTTCTCACCTGTCATGGTCGCCTCCTTGATGCTTTTTTTGCGCGTGGGTCAGTGTAGCAAATTGACCAAATCGATCCCGCCGTTAGGCCACGACAAGGACGGATGCTGCATCTCGCCAACTGGGCAAATACGGCTTATTCCGTGATTTCTCAATTCTCGCTTGAGAAAGTCTCCATGCTCGCTCGATCCCGCATACCCGACACAGGAAAGAAATGGCACAAACTTGGAGAGCTCTTGGCGCACCTCGTCCCAACGCTTGAAGGGTCGAATCTTAGGCGATATATCCACGAGGGCCTCCAAATCCGGCCAGCGGATCCACTGAGGATTTTGGATATAGAGGACCTGAGGCGACAGACAGCCTCGGAGACGAAAAGGTTCAGCATCACGTCGGACCGTGTCTAAAAGCTCCTCTGACCTACTCGCTTCCAAGGCTTCTTGGAAGATGACAGCGACGCTGAGTTTATGGCCATAACCGGCAAACCGCATGCCTGAGGGCAACTTCGATCTAATTTTTACTAGAGTTTCATCCGATCCGTAGGCGACAACGGCCTGACAATCGTGCAACAGCCTTTCATCCCAGTCCACCACCTCAACGCTCTTGGCCAGAGACGAATCGATTTCTTCGATAGATTTTCTCCATGCGCGCGCAAATACTGGCTCGCGCGAAGAGGGTTTCAATAGACACCGATGACCAAGGAGCAGCGTAATGATTGCGCCGTGCACCCATGCCGTAAACACGTTTGAAGGCAAAATGTGCAAAACACGCAGGTTGCTTCTTTGGACCTGGTCTAAAGAATCAACGTACGCGATTATTCTGGGTTTGGTGAGTTCTTCGAAGCAGTTAGCGATTCCGATTTCAACTTGTCGTTGGCTGAAGCCTGTCGAGACTTGCAACGCTTGAACGGTCTCGGTGCGGAGCGGGTGCTGCGGATTGAGCCAAAGCTCGGATACCGTACCCAAACTTTGGACGAGATCGTCTACGCCAGAAACGCTTCGGCTGATAGCGAGCATCCTTTCACCTCCGCGGAGGGATCGCGGCCAAGCAGGATGAAACCCTCATCCGGACTCCGGCCACCTTCTCCCTGAAGGGAGAAGGCAGAGCCTTGCCCTCTCCCTTTAGGGAGAGGGTTGGGTGAGGGCACTAATCCCAAATCCTCAGCTTGGATCGCCAGGACTGAATCTACGTTGGCCAAATCAAAATGGCGCAGGAGGCCGGGCTTTCCAGCGGGCGATTCCCGTCCGGTTAGCGGATCGGTGACCCGTGTACGGGTCCATGGTGGACCCTGAAGATAGCAAGAAGCTCCATGGCCGTAGAATTGGGAACTCAGCTCGCACATTCCATATTCGTTCACACATTGGTCTTCCGGAATGCCCAAGGTTTCTCCCACTTGCCGGACAAACTCCGGCCGGGTGATCTCGCGCTTCTGCGTTTTCATCCCCCCGGTGTCCATCAGTCGGCTGGAAGCTGATAGCTGCCAGCTCAGAGTATGAGTTCGACAATAATCAAAAAAGGCGAGAAGCGTGATTGTGGTACCTAAGAGAACTACTGGCTGCTTGGACTCTTCGGCTCTTCTCAAAGAACGAACAAGACGGGGCTCATCCAGACGCCCGTGCTGAATAAAGTAGTCGCTCCCAGGTCCCCCCCACGTCCGCTTGACCACATCCATCATCCAGGAGAGGGACGAATGCGGCGCTTCGCTTGGGGGAGGCGTCAGGATTAAAAACGGGGGCTGACCCAACGGAGCAACGTAGTGCTTCTTTGGGTCAGCCCCCGCAACAAATCGCTGGAAGCCGGTTTTGAGAGAGGATTCATAGTAGCGCAGGTCCTTAATGTAATGCCGGCTCGGTGTCCCGGTTGTGGTCGCGCTAGACTTGAAAACCGCCGACGCCTGCCCAATGGGAAATGTGGCGAGCTCCGCCGACTTAAAAGCCCCGATTGGAACCGCCGGGATGTCTTGCCATCGTTCGACCGACGCCGGTGTGATGCTTTGGGCCTCGCAATACGCTCGATAAGAACGGTTCAAGTTAAACTGGTAATGGAAAAGTTCCAGCGCAAGAGATTCAAATTCCCCATCTCCCGTTCGCAAGAAACTTTCAATCTTATACTGGATGCGTTCCATAGAAGATTTTCTTTAAAGTCTGCGTCGCTTTTTGAAGTAGCCCCTTGGAAATGATGAGGGGCGGGGTAAGTGTGAGAACGTTTCGGCCCTGACCACCCGACAAGAGAATAAGTCCCCGTCTCAAGGCCTCGGTGACAATTTGGCTTGTCCATTGGGGGTCCGGAGCCAATGATTTTTTGTCCGTCACAAACTCGATGCCGATCATGAGCCCTAGCCCGCGAATTTCCCCCACCCGCGGATGGGCACCCAATTCTCTCTTCAGGTCCTGCAGCCACCACCGGCCAAGCGTTCCGGTTCTGGCCGTCAGATTCTTTGATTTCAACTCCTTCAACGAAGCGACGGCCATGGCACAGCCGAGTGGGTTCCCCAGAAAAGTGCTCGTGTGAATCGCTTCGCCATCGGACGACGGCCAAGCGTCCATGACTGCCCGCGTTCCGATACAGGCCGATATCGGAAACCCGTTCGCCAGGGCTTTCCCCACACAGAGAAGATCGGGAACAACACCTGCGTGTTCGACCGCAAAGGTCCGGCCCGTGCGTCCAAATCCTGTCATGATCTCATCGGCAATCAACAACAGATGATGCCGTCGGGCGATATCCCGCAATCCTTTAAGAAAGTGCGTGCTTGGCGCTCGAATTCCGCCACGCCCCTGTATGGGCTCAAAAATGATGGCGCCGATGGGCCCTGCGTGTGATTTTCCACCGGACCGTAAAAAATGTTCTAGGGTTCTGAGCCCTTCCTTCTCACTTGGCCCCCGCAGGGAATCCGGAAACGGCAGGTGAACCACTGTCGGAGCGAGTTGGTCGCGGAAAGGGGCGGAAAATTCCTTGCGATCAGTCAGACCGAGCGTGCCGTAGGACAGCCCATGATAGGCGCCATGAAAGGCGATAACGCCGGGTTTTCCGGTAAATAAGCGCGCGGTTTTAAGCGCCGACTCGACCGCTTCCGCTCCGGAGCTTGAGAGAATAGAAACGCTCAAGTTCCCGGGTGCGATCGCCGCCAGGCGCTCGAGCAACATGACTTTGACCGCATTGGGATGAACGTCTCCCATGCTATGCCATATTTTACGGGATTGAGCGATGAGGGCGTGCTGCACGGGAGCAGACCGATGCCCCAGGCTTGAAACGGCGAAGGCGCTGGTGAGGTCGATGTATTTTCGTCCTTCGACGTCACAGACCTCGGTGCCATCGGCCGATTCCCAAAAAACGGGAAAGCCGTCCGAGATAAAGGTAACGTTACGGCTCTCGACGAGGCGGAGTCGCCTGGCGAGTTGTTTATTCGAGGTACTCACGCAACGGCCGGCTGCGCGATGGGTGACGGAGCTTGCGGATCGCTTTGGCTTCGATCTGGCGGACGCGCTCGCGGGTGACATTGAAGATCCGGCCTACTTCTTCCAATGTTCGCGGGTAGCCGGTGCCGATGCCAAAGCGCAGGCGGATGATCTGGGCTTCCCGCTCACTTAAGGTGGAGAGAATCTTCTCCACTTCGCGGCGGCGCAGGAACTCATGAGCGGAACGGGTGGGGGACGGCCCCGTGCGATCTTCGATAAAATCTTCCAGATAGGAGTCATCCTCATCCCCCACGGGTGTGGTGAGCGAGATGGGATCCTGCATGATTTTGAGGATCTCGCGTACCTTTTCCATCGAAAGCCGGAGATGCTTGGAATATTCCTCCACGGTCGGATCGCGGCCAAGTTCCTGGCGGTAGCGCCGGGACACTTTAGTGAGTTTCGAGATGATTTCCTTCATGTGGACCGGGATGCGGATGGTTCTCGCCTGGTCGGCGATGGCGCGGTTGATCGCCTGGCGGATCCACCAGGTCGCGTAGGTCGAGAACTTGAAGCCGCGTTTGTATTCAAACTTCTCGACCGCCTTAATGAGTCCCAATCCTCCCTCCTGGATTAAATCGGCAAGTTCGAGGGAGGAATTTAAATGCTTCTTGGCGATGGAAACAACCAACCGCAGGTTGGCGCGGATCAGCTTCAACTTATCGACCAGAATCGTCTCTTCCAACTGACGGATCTGGTCATAAATGCGGAACAGCGTGTCCTTCGGCAGCGGCAATGATTCTTCCATCCGCTTGAGCCGGAAAGTGACATTTTCGAGATTGACCATGGTCGATTCCAGCGCCATCGGTGCGTATCCCGTGGACTTCTTGAAGGACGCCGGTGTGATCTTGCCGGATTTGGCCTGGTGGTAAAGCTGCTGCAGCTCGGGATAGGACATCTTAAAGCGTCGCTCGTAGCGGAGAATCTCGGCTTCCGCCTCTCTCAATTTCAGCGCGATGCTCTTGATCTTGTTCGTGAGGCGCTTGATCTTCTCGAGATTTAGGTTCAATCCGATGATCTTGTTGATGATCTGGGAGCGTTCCTTCTGGATCTTGTCCTGAAGGGAAGCCCTCACATGGGGACTGAGTTTCTTTTTCTTGAGGCGGTCTTCGGCGCGCGACATGCGCTCTTCGGCCGTCACGATAAATTTCACCACGTTTTTCATCTTCTGGCGCATGCGGGCGAGCTCTTGATTGGTCTTGCGGCCGCGCGGCATGAGCTCTTTCGGCGTCATCTGTTGCTGGGCCAGCAAACTCTCCCAGTTCCGCAGCTCGCGCAGCGTAATGGGATTTTCAAGGACGATGAGTTTAAGGGTCTTTTCGTTTTCCTTGATGTTCCGCGTCAGCGTCAGTTCTTGTTCACGGGTGAGCAGAGGGACTTTCCCCATCTCCGTGAGATACATCCGGATGGAGTTGGTCGTTTCCACTCCGAGATCGGGAAGCGGGACCTCTTCCTCCGGAGCTTTGTCGGAAGGCCGCAAGAGATCTTCTTCACGATCCACCACTTCGATGCCCATATCTTCCAGGGTGCCGAAAAGATCGTCCAGTTCTTCGCCGCCGATCACGCCTTCGGGCAGTTTGCGGTTAATCTCTTCGTAGGTGAGATAACCGGCTTCTTTGCCCTGCTCGATCAGCGACTTGATGGGATCGTGTTTCGCGTCTTTCGCCGACTCTTTCGATTCTGTTGCGTTGACTGGTTCAGCCATGAAGTGGAGCCTCCCTCAAAATGTTCAACTCGGGCTTAGAGCCCTTCAGACGTCTTGACAAATCGTTGTACATCTGGACTTTCCGGGCATCGAGCGGGATCCGGCCTTCAATCATGGAATCAATTTCCATTTTAAGTTCCTGCCATTCCTGAGCTTCTTTTTGACGCTGCCAGGCCGCGATCAGTTCCTCTAGCATGGCGATGGGATGAGCATATTGGCGCTCCTGCAATACCAAGGGCGTCAACCATTCTTGAATCTCTTCGGGAATAGCCGCCAAGACCTCTGATATTTGTAACGCTCCACCGGCTAGTTTAGTTCGCGCGGCACGCCAGACTTCCGCGCAGCGATTATCGAGCCATATCACTTCCCCCAAGACCCGTTCCATCTGCTCGGAGGGGTGCAGAAGTGCGACGAGGATCATTTCTTCCTCAATCGATAACAGGCTTGAAGCGACGGGCTTTTTTTCCAAAACCGGTTGCTTGGCTGTGGCGCGCTCTTCCGGACTGAGTTTCAGCCGCTTCATCTGCTGACCTAAGATGGCTTTTTCCACCCTCAAGGTATTCGCCAGCCGCCCCAGGTATTCATCCTGAAGGAGCGGGTCCTTGATCTTATGGATCACCGGTAAGACGTCCCGTGCGATGGCCAGTTTGGTCTCCGGCGCCAGTCCCGGATGGCGTTTTTGCGCCGCGGCAATAAAGTAGTCCATGAACGACACCGCTTTGTTTAGATAATCTTCCAGAACCGCGCGGCCGTTTTCGACTAAAATCTCATCGGCATCGACCCCATCCGGCAACGTCACGACATCTACGGTAAACCCATCGGCCACGAGAAGTTCCCCACCGCGCAAGGACGCTAGGGCTCCCGCCGCGTCCGGATCAAAAAGCAGCGTGACTTTGTCCGCGTAGCGGCGTAAAATCCGCACGTGGTCATCGGTGAGCGTCGTTCCCAGGGTCGCCGCCGTAAAATCCAGCCCGAACTGATGGCACGTGACCACATCCATGTAGCCTTCTAAAATCACCACGTGACGCCCTTTGCGAAAAGTGGCCAAGCCCTGAAAAAGCCCGTACAGATGGCGGCTCTTTGAATAGACCGGGGTCTCCGAAGAATTGATGTACTTCGGCATCGCGTCCCCCATCGCCCGCCCCCCGAACGCCACGATGCGTCCCTGGGTGTCCCATATCGGAAAAATGATGCGGTTCCAAAACGCATCATGCACGCGCCCTCCGTCTTTGTGGCGAACCAGCCCCGCTTTTTCAAGGATTTCAATCGACCAGCCTTTGCGTGCCGCCGCATCCCGTAACGCGACGCCTGAAGCGGGGGCAAAACCGATCGCAAATTTGACCAAGGATTCTGCGCTAAGACCCCTTTTAGCCAGATACGCACGGGCCGTTTCCGCTTCCTTGGACTCCATCAAGGTCCGGTGGTAAAACCGGGCCGCGTCCTCCAGCAGTCCATACAAAACTTGTTTTTCCTTGGCCTCGGCGGTGACCGTTTCACTCTTCT
>JBGPLV010000074.1:0-8080 GCA_041486625.1 Elusimicrobiota bacterium | reverse complement strand
TCATGGGCGATGCGCGCTCCCATCGCCAGAATCGACCCGACCACCACCGTCTGCCCGGGCACAACGCGGTCTTCCACAATTTTATACATGGGGCGGAGGTTCGGAAGAACACCGTCACGGTAGATGAGATAAAAACTTCGGATGGGATGCCAGAGGTCGGGATGGTTGACCATGCGCAGGAACTCGTCGCGCGTCCCCAGCTCAACGAAGTCGAGCCCTTCTTTGCGGGCCATGTCTTCGAAATAGCCGTTGGTGATGACCGTGACGTGGTGCCCGCGACCTTTAAGCGCGGCGCCTAAACCGATGAACGGATTAACGTCCCCGTGGCTGCCCACGGGGATGAGGAGGAAATGTTTCAAACGGTGGTTTAGTCTCGGTCGCGGGAAAGGAGGGCCCCGATCACAACTCCGACGAGGAGCGTGAGGCCAATGGCCCGGGCCGGATGTTTCTTGACGAGTTTCTCAGCGTCTTCCCAAAGTTCTTCGCTTTGATCACGGACATCGTCCAGGGCATTGAGGCCCGTGGCGCGGACTTCATCCCAGGCCTCGCGGCTTTTTTTGCGCGCGGCTTCCCAGGCTTCCTGGCCTTTTTCCTTGGCCATCTCGGCCGCTTTGGCCATTTCTTTCTGGCCTTCTTCCAAAAGCTCCTGCGCTTTCTCTATGGCGGCTTTCCATTCTTCATGACCGTTCGTCTCGCGCATGATCAACCTCCGTGAATTCGCTTAGATACTCAAAATTGATTCTACCTCTTATGACGCCTGCCGGATGAAATGTCAATGAGATTTGATATTCTCGTTACGATGACACGACGATTGAGAATCGCGGCCTTTTTGTCCACATTCGCTCTGAGATTAGCCGGCGCGGCGATCCTGCCGAAGTCAGAGCAGCCGGCCACCTTTGTGGTTCCCCCGGGCCAGGAAGGCATGCACCGGGAACTGATCCCCAAACACATCAATATCGTGCGTTGCTACTACGACTTAGACGTGGTGGCGCCCGGCACGACCTTTGGATTCGACATCAACGGTTCGGGGTTCGACGAGGCGTTCTATAAGATCATCTCGGTCGATCCCGACGCGCTGGATGTCACGGTCAAAAACCTGCGCCTGGTCACCGCCAATCAAATTCACGGGCAGATCGACGTCGGCACGGAAGCGACGACCCAGTACATCCATCCCTTGGTCATCATCCGCAGCCTTCCGGTTTTCCGAGCGCCCGAGCCCTTTGGCGTGGTGCGGCGCGGTGACGTGCTCGACATCCAGCTAACGTCGATCGATGAGACAGGTCAGTGGGGACGTTTCCGGATCATCACGAATCTGGACGAGCGCTTGTTCCCAAAATTCCGTATCGAGCCGACCAACCCCCTCTTGGAAGTGTCCAACATCAAGACGCAGTACCCTTTTTACGTGGACGGGGTTGTGATGATCGCTCAAGGGCTGAAGCATGGACAGTATGGCATCGTCACCTACATGGGCAAGCGGGAGATTTTTCGCCAAGACCCCTTGGTCGATGTCGTCAAGCCCACGGTAGGGCGTACGGGTTCTATTGAAAGAGTCGAAGCCGTTGAGAAAGCGCATCGCCCCGGAGATATGCTGGAGCTGACCGTTAAGGGCAGCGCCTTCTTGCCCAACGGCATTACCTCATTGGTCGCGCGTGTTGAACCTGTCGACATGGGCTCATCCACATTTACGTATGTGTCCGCAGGGCAGCTGAGCGTGACGATGCAAATTCCTCCGAGTGCGCCGGTGGGAATTTACAGCGTCAACATCTTAAGCAACGGAAAAGTCCTGCAGAAGCAGACCAATGTTTTTGGAATTGTGCCCGCCAACTGGCTGGCGACGGTGAAACTCGCCGCGCCGTTGTCGCCGGGGAAAAGCGGCCAGCTTCTTATTCTCGGTCGCGACATCACGCCCGACTACACCAAGACCCTACAGCTCGACACCGATACAGACGGGCTTCAGGTTTCCAGCCTGCGATGGCAGAGTGCGACCTCGCTGGCCGCCGATCTCGCCGTCGCGCCTACCGTAGCCCCCGGTGACTACATCATCCATGTCGCTGCGGGCGGCAAACCCCTGAAGCTCCCCCGCGGCAACATCATCAAAATTACTGAATAGGGAAGCCAAAAATCCCTTCGGCTTGACCTATCGGCTTCACGCTCACAAAATTGCCGCGGAGTGCGCATCGTCCGAAGGCCTTGCTCCAAGCGTCAATTTTGTTCGCCGCGAATCCGACAGTTCAAGCCCATTGGGTTTCATTGCTGGCGGAAGGGGGGTGTGGTCTGGATCGCGCCTAGCATTGGCTCCGCCGCGAATGACGGGAGAAGTAACCCCGTCGAAGGCGGGGATGGGGGTGGGGTTCCCGGCAGAAGCGGTGGCGTCGCTCTTCATTGCGCGAGGAAGGCCGCACCCCCCTTCCAGCCAGCTCGCTAGTTGTAGTGGGCTTTGTAAGCGGAGAGGACTTTTTTCTTGTGGCGGCCGTCGAAGGTGAAGACATCGATCTGGGTGGCGTCGTCTTTGGCGCGGTAGAGGACGATCTCTTTCCGGCCGTCCCCGTCGATGTCATGAAAACTGATGAAACGGTAATAATCTCTTGTCCCATAGAGATGCTCATGCTCTTCGATGGAGCGAGTGGCCGGCTTTCGTGAGGTCTCGCTGGCGAGCGCGATCGTTTTTTCCTTCCCCGGAACACCGATACGTAAGAGGGCGACCGCATAGATATAAGCTTCTTTGTCGTCCGCCAGCGCCTTCATATCCGAATGAGCACAGAGAAGGGTCTCCGTTTGGCCGTCCCCGTCCAGATCCACTTGGTAGACCTGGGTCAGAGACGGCTTTTCTACGTTCAACCCCCGGATCCGCAGGTATGCCGACGCGATCCGGACAGCGGCGGGATCGTCCAAAGCCAGTTCCGTGCTTTCGATTCCGGGATCCGGCCAGGATCCCATGATCGCAAGAGCAAACGGCTGCTCTATGGTTTTCCCACGAATGACGCGAGCGCTCCATTCCACTGGAACTCTTCCCGGGTCGGACCGCCGGTTGTCTCGGATGGTCACCTCGCCTAGTTTGCCCTTGAGACCAAAGATTGTGACCGTATCGCCCGGCTGGGGTGGAGTATAGAAGTCTGTGCTCTGGATCCAACCCTTGGCCGGCTCAAATTTGCCGATCGACAGGGTGAGCCAGTTCTCGGCGGCGAAGGCCAGGATGCGCGGCCCTTGAGGAGTTTGGAGAGGGGATGCGGACCATCCGGAAACGCAAATCAAGAACAAACAACAAGCCATCCCATAGAGTACCTTCTCCCCCTGTGGGAGAAGGTGGCCGTAGGCCGGATGAGGGGAGCATCCTTCGACAGCTAAACCCCTCACCCTACACCCTCTCCCACAAGGGGAGAGGGGATGTTGGAAGGGCAAACGTCGCAAGCGTAAGGATGGTTATGCTAGACGCCGACTTTGACTTTGGCGTGCGTTTCAAAGCGGTCCGCGACAACTGTCCAATCGACCGCTTTCCAGAAAGCCTCAATATAGTCCGCCCGCTTTAAGCCGTAATCGATCATGAAGGCATGCTCAAAGACGTCCAGAATAAGAAGAGGAACGTTTCCAACCAGATGGCCTACATCATGCTCATTGATCCAGGCGTTGGAAAGCCGACCGGATTGACGGTCAAAGTAAAGAAGCGCCCAGCCGATGCCGCGCAAGGCCCCGGTCGCTTTAAAATCTTTCTCCCAGGCTTCGAACGATCCGAACTCTTCGGCAATCTTCTTACCGATGGGGCTGTCCGTCGGTTTGGCCGAAGGGGATTTGGCCATATTGCCGAAATAGATTTCATGCAGACGCATGCCGTTATATTCCCAGCCAAAGCGGCGCTTAAGCTCGGCAAATTCGGGTTCAGCGGTTTTGCCTTCCTTCAAGAGCCCCCCCAGCTTGTCGGAAACCTTATTGGTATTGGTCACATACCCTTGATAAAGGGTGAAGTGATTCTTCAATAGCGTGTCTGAAAATCCCGGGGTTCCAATGAGACGATCGAAATTCTGCGGGGTATAAGGCATGATAAAACCTCCTCTTCGATTCGGTGAGCGACTATTTTCATCTTAGCATTTCCCAGGTTTGTGAAATCACGCCGCAATACGAACGAGAAGTGAGTTCGCACAATCGGCTTCCTGCTCAAGCTGTGCGGAACCTTTTTCGGTTTTGCGGAGGACCGCGATCGCGTCCAACGCGGCGCGAACATGTTCTTCTCCCTTAACAAAATACTCTGGTTCGTCTGAGAACAAGGCCCATTCTATATAGAGTTGCCCCAAGAGATTCGAAAGAAGGACACCCAGTGATGAGACTTGTTCATGCGGGATCTCTTGCAAGATTCTACCTGCGCTAAGAAATTCATTGTTTTTCAGATGATACATGGCTCTTGCGATACTAAACGCTTCCACTCCCGAGAGGGTGTCAATCGAACTATGTTCAATCTCGATCCCTTCGACATTCTTAGTCGGATCCGAGTCTGGTTCCGAATTTTTTGATTTGAGGTATTTTTTCCCCAACGGTCCCAATCCATAAACATAAGGGCGGCGAACGCTAGCTCGAAGGTACCCATGTTGTTCAAGCCTTTGCAACCGCTGTGGCGCGGCATGCCCTGAAATATCTAGGAGCTGTGCAGCCATGGCCGAGGTCAGGGCCCCTTCGCCAAGAGGCCCTGGCAACTGTTCAATGAGTCTCTTGAATGTTTTGAACGTTGGTAATTTGCGCGCTTTTATTTGGGCAAGAAGCTCTCGCCTTTTTTGATTTGCAAGTTCCCGCAACCGGACAACCATCTCTTCGTGGAACTCTAGGTACCGCGGGGCGAGCAGGGCCGTCGAGAGCCAGAAGTCGGGTTGGTAGCCGAGGCTCCGTGCGAGGTTTTGCACTTTGGGGTTCTCCCAAAGTTGGCGATTAAATGCATAGGTGTGGTTCTCAACACCTTTGCTGGAGATACCGAGTTGCTCGGAAATATCCATTAACGTTCGATTGCCTTCCATCCCCTTAGTGAAGACTTCGCGTGGCCTCGGCGTCAATCCGTCGACAACCTCTTGAATGGCCATGATCAGACCGAATAGATCTGGCTGATTGGGAGGTTCGAAAACTACATCCAACTGATAAAGGACCCAAAGGAGCTTCGCACGTGTTTGAATTTCACTTGAGCCCTGGATTCCTAACCATTTACCGACCTGTCCGAGATGGTACTGGACTGTCGGCTTGTTCAAGTGCAGCTTGGCCACGATCTGCTTTAGGCTCCATCCCTTTGCCCGTTCAACAACCACCAGGCGCTTCGAATGCCCGAGGAGCCGTCTGAAAATGAGAGCAGGCTCTAATTCGGAGGATGGCCTTTCCTGAGTATTCACTTGGTACGCGCCCAAGAGGGGAAAGATCAGCGGGGAGCCTACGATCATTGCCCAACCCCATGAAAATCCATGCGCTGAGGCTAAAGCCGCATGATACGCCTCTGGACCCTGACACCAGCCCACCGAAGCGGCGGCCGTCAATGCGCCTATTACTGCAATAAAAGGGACCAGGCCTTTTAGCTTTGGAGACGGTCTCCTTTGCCGGCTCGGTGCCGGATTTTGCGCGGGTGCGGTGATTTGGCGCGAGATGTCGGGTACGGCTAAAATTTCATTCAAAAAGCTCAACGCCTTTGCGTCTGCTCCGTTCCGCATTAACGGAACGGTCTGTGCGATGACTTTGGACATTTTCGCCTGGTCCTTCGGACTCAGGTCTTTGAGAATGTTTACGATAAACCCGTGCGCCCGCGCTCTCAACGCTTGAGGATTTGTGGTAGATTGTCCGAGTTCGCTGAGTTCTTGCACAAACAATCTGGCGATTAGGTTCGGCCATGCATCCTCTTCAGACAAGCGCGACAGTCTAAGCGCTGTCTGGCTCACAGCCCGGCCATTCTCCAATGAATCCGCTAGTGTTTCTGTGGCCCATCTGAGAGCCGCAGAATGAAGCGTTGCATCCCGAGAATTCTCAGATGCATCCAAGATTGCACTGCTTCCCCCGGACGATTTGGCAATCTCCAGAATTTTGCGTTCCGCACGAGTTTGCTCGGGTGAACCGGGCAATGCATGGGCATATTCGCGGAGTGCGCTCGCGGCCCCCTGCGACAAGGTCTGCCCCTGTGTAGCCATCGTCCCAGGCATCACGAGAAGAGCTGTGGCCATGGCAATCACCCGAACGGAACGCGGTGGACTACTGACGAGACGCAACATCAAGGCCTGCCGCTCGAAGGCGGGAGAAATTAGCCCCCTCACCCTGCACTCCTGGTCGCCGCGGCGACCTCTCCCCCCAAGGGGGGCGAGGGGATTATTAAGAACAAAGGCCTTCGCTGGATCAGCGACCAAGCACTGGACCAGAAGAAGAGCGACGATGCGGAGAAATGTTTTATTCATAACCCTCGAACGCGCGGGGGCACACGTGCATGGGCGCGTACGGACATTGTAAGGGGTTTCCGCGAGCGGTTGAATAGGATGGAAGGCTAAATTTATGGGACCGAAAGACCTAGGTTTTGGTTAGTTCGCGTTCGGCAGTACGGACGATGATCTGCATCTTAGCGAGTAAATCAGCTTTCGTGGATGCTTGGAGCGGGCCAGGATTGGCCGGGGTAAAATTCAGCCAGCCTTTGGTCGCGTGGAGGCCAGGGTCGACCTGAAGAAACTCTAGAAGTGCGTCACATCCTTCTTTAAACTCCGCCTTGAAAGCGCAGGGCGGGTTCGACTGCACCACCCAATCCTCATCGATGCGGTCATCTCCCGTCATATAGGTCTCAAAAAGGTCGGGGTCTAGCATCGTAGAGATGGACGTGCGCTTGCGGCACCACAGGTCGGCGCGGCACGGCACTTGTAACGCCTCGAGCGGGAGAGCGGGAGACCGGGTGGCCGTCTTAAATTTGTTGAAGAACCTGGATAAGAAATTCACGGTCTTTTGGGTGTGTTAGCAGTTCAGCGACTTTATCACGATCGACCCACCGCGCCTCCGGGTTGTCCGGGTCAACGGGTTGAAGGTCCTCGCAGACGGCCTCAAAAAGAAAGAAGGTGAGATTCTTAATTTCGGAGTCATCCTCGCCCCCGTTTTTTCCAATGCGTTTACGCTCGTAGGCCCCCAGAGGCTTGATTAAATTCAAATCCTTGAGCCCCGATTCCTCATGGATCTCTCTCCGGGCCGCCTGAAGAGTATCTTCTCCTTCTTCAATGTGCCCTTTCGGGAGGGACCAGCTACGACCCCGTTGATTGACGACCAGGACCTGCCCCTTCTTATTTAAAACGACCCCTCCGGCGCTGCGCGTGACCTTCATTCTGGCTTCCATTATATCTAGCTCGAGGCCGCCCCACGATAGGCCTTAACAGTTCCTTACACGAAAAAGCCGATCTTGCATTGTTTCTCTCGGCGGCTATCTACAGAATGAGATGAAACGACCTTTCTTGCTCTGCCTCACTCTATTGACGGCAGGCCCCCTGTGGGCGGCTGGCCAGTGTGTCCCCAGCCAAACAACCGTCATCGATGCACAGGCACGCTGCGTGGATCAGGGGGGCATTAGTATCGGGGTCGGTGACGAGGAAGGGGCGAAAGTCGCCTGTATGGCTAGTAAGGAAGTCCAGGGGCGTTGCGGCCCCGACGGGCGGCTGACACGCCTGCGCGCCTACACGGTGTGGTTCAACAGGCTGAAGAAGTTTGAAGACCGCTGCGCTTCTAGCGGCGGGACATTCTCCTACGAAAACCCCAATTTCGCGGAACCTCAGGACGAGTCGTTCTGCTCCCAAGCGGTTCCCGAAGTGGGGTCCAACATGTTTGAAGAATCGCTTTGCAACTTCCGCAGCGTCTGTCCAGCGGTTACCGTGGTCTGCGAGCGGCCCTGCAGCGAACACTCCGTCGCACAACTCTTCTAAGAAATTTGGCTTCCTTCGATGGCTTTGAGTCGGGTGAGGTTTGTGTCCGTGAGATCCTGCGCGCAGAAGGACGCACCAATCGCTTTGCGGGTGGAATCAAGAATCGCCGATACGCGCACGAGTGCCTGGACGCGGCGGCCGCTTCGCGCTTGGTGAACGGTTTCAAAGGGTTGAATGCGTTC
>JBGPLV010000073.1:0-8090 GCA_041486625.1 Elusimicrobiota bacterium | reverse complement strand
TTTCGATTGAGCCTGGATCGCGGCGACGACGGGCGGCATGGCGTGCCCGATCCCTGATACGGCCAGGCCGGAGAAGAAATCGAGATACTTTCTTCCCTTGTCATCCCAGACCCAGCTGCCTTGGGCTTTCTTAATGACAAGAGGGTTGCGTTTGTAAGTATTAAAAATATATTGGTCGGTGAGTTGTTTAATATCCATGTTCTTTTTTGTCATTACCGATAAGTGACGCGATATACCCCCTCGCCCGCCGGAAGGCGGGAGAGGGTGAGGGCAAGGTCGACGTGCCCTCATCCCAACCTTCTCCCGACACTTCCGCCACTGAGTCGTCGGCGGACGCCAACGCTGCAGTGGCGTCGGTCGGGAGAAGGAGAGAATGCCGCAACGGCAAGGACGTTCGCATTAGACGTTCATGTTCGGTTCAGACATTGTAAAGGTTGTTCCTTGTAAAGGCTCTTTAGATGATTCAAGGAGATGTTGAATCCCCTTCACGATATCGACACTTTTAACCCCCTGTTTCAGTGCATCAACACAGGCTCTTGCTTTCACAAGCATCCCGCCCGTAATCGCTTGGCGTCGGGCTAAAAACTCGACACCCGCTGGCGAAATGAGTTCAATGGGAGTCCCATCCGTATCGAGTACGCCCCCCGTGTCAGTCAAATAAACAAGCCGCTCGGCCTTGCAGGCGACCGCCAGTGCAAGAGCGAAATCATCGGCGTTAATGTTCAAGGGTTCTCGTTTTTCATCTTCCCCGATCGAATAGAACACGGGCATCTTATCGCCGTCAAGGATCTTCTTTAAAACCTGAACGTTGACTGTTGTCGGCACACCCACACGCCCAAGCCCAGGTACGGCTTTGGCCTCCACCAGATGACTATCCTGTCCACTTCCCCCAGTCACCTGGGCTCCTAATGCAGTGAGCTCAACCACGATCTCGGCGTTAAGACCGGACAGCGCCTTTTTTACAACAACCATCGCCGCTTCATCCGTATAGCGCCGGCCGTCTACGAACTTGGGCTTAAGACCGGCTTTCTCCATCTGCCTAGAGATCTCTTTCCCGCCTCCATGGACTAAGATCACCTTTTGCTTCTTAGAAAGTATGGCAATATCTTTTAAGAAAACTCGGCGGTGATCCGGCTCATCCAAGAGGCTGCCGCCATATTTAATGACGATCGGATTAGAAGTCACACCAATGGACCCCCGACAGAGGCGTTCGGGGGTGACGACAGAGGAGAACGCCGAAAAAACGATAGTTTCGAATCGCCATAGGATTCTTCCCGGAACATCTCCCATTCGGGGAGATCGACCGGCGGTTCTTTCGCGTGATGTTGACCGATGACCATGCCTTCGGGTTTCAAAAGGTTTTCCCGCGCGATTTCCTTTAGCGTCGGCTGCGTGAGGTAAAGAGCGTTCCAGGCCGGGTCATGATAGGGAGGCCCCATAAAAATTAAATCAAACGGGCCACCCGCGTAGCCGATATTTTTGGTGACGTCGGCGCGAACGAGTTTGGCACGTTCAAAGAGCCGAAGCTTTGATAAATTCTGCCGGATGATGCTCAGGCAGTTGGGGTTCATATCCACAAACGTCACAAATTTGGCCCCGCGCGACAGCGCCTCGATGCCGACCGATCCCGAACCCGCGTAAAGATCAAGAAAATCAGAACCTTCCAGCCAAGGCCGGAGGATATCAAAGAGCGATTTCTTAATCCGAGCCAGGATCGGCCGTACGCCTAAGGAATGCGAGGGACTTTTGAGCGCCCGGCGCTTTGCGGTGCCACCTATAATTCGCATAATGAAGTTTAATTATAGGTCATGAAACGTCGATTTCTTCTTTGCTCCATCGCAAGTCTTCTCATGAATATCCCTAGCGTCGGCGCCGGTCCTCAGAAAACTGTGATCGCGGCTCTGGGTGATTCGACCACAGCGGGGACTCCGTTTGCCAAATCTCCCCTGGAAGCTCCCCCCGACGGTAGTGGAGATCCCCAAGGCCAGTACTCATACTGGATAATGCATTGGCGGCCTGAATGGGAGGTCCTGAATTACGGGATTGCCGGGCAAACGTCGATCCAGATACGCGCGCGCTTTGACGATATCGTGAACCGGGGACCACGCTACATCATTATACTGGCTGGTGTGAATGACATTTATCAGGGTCTTCCCATAAAGGTGGTGGCGGAAAATCTGCTTTGGATGTATCAACAAGCCCAGGGACATAGCATCATGCCAGTCGCGGCGACGGTCTTACCTTTCGACGAGGCGTCGTTGACCCAAGCTCAAGCCATCGACGACCTGAACACATGGATCAAGAACGCCGCAGAGAAGATGCGCATTCCTATCGCCGACCTGAATGCGGCCGTCCGCGATCCCGGAGATCCGCATCGGCTGAACGGGTCCCCGGACGGCATCCACCCCGACATCGGCGGCTACCGCAAAATGGGCCTGGCACTGATGAAAGTCATCGACCCCATCGAAAAGGCCTGGCGGTAAGAATTGTGAATTTGCTATTTTAAGCGACAGGTCGGCGGTTCAAACTTCAATGTTCTTTGCATATGTGCTTCGAAGCAAGAAGAATGGAAGACTCTACACCGGCTCCACAGATAATGTGCAGCGTCGTTTAGAGGAGCACAACTCAGGTCACTCGAAGGCAACGCGATATATCCGACCCTTTGAACTCTTGCATGCCGAGCAATTTGCGACTCGCGCTGATGCGGTGCAGAGAGAACGCGAACTTAAAACGGGGAAGGGTCGAGACGAATTAAGAAGATTGTTGCACGAACGGGATCTGGTGGGCCCGTAGCTCAGCTGGGAGAGCGCTACCTCGGCAAGGTAGAGGTCGCCGGTTCGATCCCGGTCGGGTCCACCAGATCCCGTTCGTGCTCCTTTGTAGGCCCGCTGGGAGAGCGCTCGCCACGGCGAGCGTCCGCCTCGGGAGGACGGTCGCCGCGGCGACAGGTCGGCGGTTCGCCCGCCACACACCAGGCGGGCGAGCGCCTGTAGTGTGGCGCTCGATCCCGGTCGGGTCCACTAATTCCCTAAAAAAGTATTGACGCATCAAGCAATATCTCCGAAATACATCAAGATGTCATATATTTTGGGAATGAAGACAGTCCCTCGCGAACTCACGAAGTACTAATAAAGGTAGGAAAAACGAAGGCCGGGCGAAACTAATGTGATGGCATCTCCCGGTTTGAAAATCCGATGATAGCGCAACTCTAAGCCGATCGTCCCGTTGCCACCCACGTGCACATCGATGCCGGTGCCCAAATGCATTCCGGAATATTGGGAAGACTCATCGGACGTCGTAAACGGCCCTCCCGGACTAAAATCGTCAAAGGGGTCGAACACCAACGTCGCCTGCGTTCGTTCTCGAACGGAATACCATCCCACCCCACCTAAAACATACGGTCGAAATCGATTCATCCAATAACCGATTTTAATGGAAGGAGCGACATAATAGATCTGACGCGTAAAATCAATCGCGTACATCGGTGCGGCGATCGACGTGCCTTGATCCAAGATTTTCATTTGGCGTTCCAGCCCGAACCCGCCCACAACGCCTATGCTGACCACGGGCCCGAACTGGCGATAAACGTGCAAACCAAATTCCCAGTAGTCTTGAGGGTGACCGACGACCGTGTCTTTGCTGCCGGCCGCGACTGGACCGAGCCCAAGATCGATGCGCTCCTCATTCAGCTCAGCGACTTTATCCACGTCGACTAATGCCGATCGGTCAGAGTTTCGAAGATACGCCACGTAGGCCACATCCAGGCCCAATTCCCATTTGTATGGGTTGGGAGAGGACCTTTCTGTGAGTGCCGCTTGAAGAGAAGAGCCGCCAGTCCAGTCATCCGAAATAAAATCGTCGGCCGCACAGGGTAATGCCGCTCCCAGGAGAAATAACCCACAAGCTCCCCAAAATCGAATCGTCTCACTCACAATGCATTAACCTTATATGTAATTTTTAAACATTGCAATAACTTTTCAGCGGATCATCCACCCGCTTCGACTATCACCTCTGAGAAAGAGGTTTTTCCAGACCGTGAGATTTAAGAAGTGATTCGTCTTTGAAAATCTCCGGGACTTTCCCCTCGTAAACAATCCGGCCGCCATCGAGTATCACCGCACGCTGGCAGAGCTCGCACACCAGGTCCAGATCATGCGTGGCGACGAGGATCGTTTCCTTTAACGTTTTGAAGAATTCAATCAAGGCACGCCGACTGCGCGGGTCAAGGCCGCTCGATGGCTCGTCAAACGCCAGTATCCGAGGCTCCAACGCCAGCACGCTCGCCAAGGCCACTTTTTTCCGCTGTCCGAGGCTTAAGTGATGCGGGACGAGCGCTTCCGTTCCTTCCATCCCGACCTGCGCGAGCGCCTTTTGCACGCGGTCGCGAATCTCGGTTTCGGAGAGCCCCAAATTGATGGGTCCGAACGCGACATCTTCAAAAACTGTCGGCATGAACAGCTGGTCGTTCGGATCCTGGAACACAAGCCCCACCTGCCGCCGGATGGCATAAATCGTTTGATCATTCAAAGTCTCTCCTAAGACTATCACCTCCCCTTGGCCGCGGAAGGTTCCGTTTAAATGGAAAAACAAGGTCGATTTCCCGGCTCCGTTCGGCCCGATGACGGCGACGCGCTCTCCTTCCGATACGTCGAGGCTTACGCCGTTTAAGGCCGACGTGCCGTCCGGATACCGAAAGAAGAGCTGCCGGATTTGTAAAACCTGATTCATCAGAACCGCCCCCAATGGATCCCTAAAAGGATGGCGCTGGAGGTTCCGATAAGAAGTGCATCCCAATAACTGAAATGAAGCACGTGAAATGCAGGGCCGTGAAGCGAAAATCCGCGCGCGAGCATCGCGGCGTAAACCCGTTCGGCGCGTTCGTAGGAGCGCACGAGAAGCGCGGAAAGGATGTGCCCGATCTCTCTCCAGTGATTTCGCCAGACCTGGCCAAAGTACCGCGCCTTCCATCCGCGCTCAAGCTTCAGGGTTTCCCGCCCGAGCACGGCGCCGTAGCGGAAAAGGAAGGCCAGAAAGAGGATAAATAACCTTGGAACGTGAACGGCCTGAAGGGCGCGCAGCATGTCTGGAAAGGGAACAACGGCCGCAAGCACCGTCATGGCTCCGATCGACAGAAACGCCTTTCCCAGAATCTGCATCACATGGTCTTTCGAAATGTGCGACAGCCACGCGGAGAGTCCCATCAAAAGAATAAAAGGGACAAGCGACCCGACGCGGCGGATAAACAGGCTGATTGGAACCCGGCATAAAAGACCGACCACCACAAGAAACCCGCTGTAGGCCGTTCCTTTGGCCAGGGTCAGTTGAGGGGTCAGTAGCACAAACCCCATAAAAAGGAACCCTACAAAGAGCTTGCTCCGTGGATCGAGATGATGCGCGGGGGTCTTGGCGTGATGATAGGTATCGTGCCAGGCGTGGGTCATTGTCTGATCATACCTTTGGGCGATTAAGCAGATCCGGCCGGACTTTCGTTAGAGACATAAGGATAGTGCCCGTCACAACTCCTTCTAAAAGTCCCAATAGGACATGCGCACCGCCCAAGACAAGAAACGAGAATGACCAGGGCACAACCTGCGATTCGCTCATGAATGACGCACAGCTAAGCACTGAAAGGACAATCGTGATCCAGGCGGCTAGAAATCCGCTCCAAAACTGGCCGCGCGGGCGCCGCATGACTCCCCGCAAACCACGCGCCAGCCAATACGCGGCGAAGCTGCCCAGAATTCCCATATTAAAAATATTCGCCCCCAGGGCGGCTAATCCGCCATCCTGAAACAAGAAGCACTGCACGACAAGAACCACGCTCATAATGACGAGCCCCGACCAGGGCCCGAGGAGAATCCCTACCAAGGCTCCGCCTAAAAAATGCCCAGACACTCCGCCTCCGATCGGTAAGTTCACCATCTGGGCGGCAAAAACAAAAGCCGATAAGACACCCATGAGCGGAATGGTTTTCTCTTCCACATGGCGACCGACTTGGCGTAAGCCAAAAACCAGAAATGAGCCACTCACGACATCGAGCGCCCCCCACACGGGAGGGCTTAAGAACCCATCAGGGATATGCATAGGACGGCGTACCTATTTAGGGGTTTTTGCGGGAAGAGCTTCGACGACGATGGCACTGACGAGTGTCCGCCCGATCTGCTTGGTGCGCTTGTTGGCCGGATCCTTAAAGGTCTTGTCATCAGCTGTGTAGCAGTAGGCATATTCTCCCGGCGTCAGCTGGGCTTGGTATGTCCAGTTGCCGTTGGCCGCCTTTTTCATCGGCTCCGCCTTCCAGCCGGTGAAGTCCGCCCGGATGGACACCTGGCGGGCGTGTGGGTTGCGGTAGGAAAAAAGAATTTTCCGCGTGGAAGAATCCGCGGACGCGGCTGGCGCCAAAAGACTCCCTCCGGCGACCTTCACGGTCGTCGTGGATATCGCATTGGTCGCTTTCGACGAAACGGAAGTTGTCCCCGGCGCTCCCGGGAAGTTCAAGGACCATCTCGGCATTTTGCGGTGGACATACGTCACCAGCACAAAGGCGCTGGCCCCGACAAGGCCCATATCGAACAAAATAAAGGCACCGAGGAAAAATTTCTTCATATTCTCGTTAAGGGAGACGTAGTGGAATCCGCATTCGCTGCCGGTGTTTCTTTTGGAAGGTTCAGGTTTTTCTGAAGAATATCGACCTGCTGAATCACGTTACCAATGATCTTGAGAAGTTTATCGATCGTTTCCGGTGAGAACCCTTGCCCGACACCACCGGCCGCCGCTCCCGATTGGGCCTGACCCGCAGCACCGGTGGATTGCTTCATCAATACGGACTGCATTTCGGCCAGGCGCAACGTCATGCTCTCGAGGCGATCGGCCACATCCTTACCCACCGCGGGAGAGGCCGGCTTTGTAACCGGAACCGCCATCGCAGGCGCCCTAAAATCGATGTCGCGCAAATCCGGAGCAGCAGGGAGAAGCTCATCGGTAGGGTTGGTTTCCGGGACCGGGGATTTCATCCGACGGAACTTTCCGATCCCCCAAAACAAACCTACAATTCCGAAAATGATGATGACGCCGCAGATGAGGACAACTGGATCGGTGAGAAAAACCTTCATGAATTGTTTTTTACCATATTAAACCGCCCTATTCAACGTCAGTGCACGGGAACGTCGTTCAAGAGAACCCCGAGCAGGTGGTTCTGTCGCTCGCCTAATTTCTCGAGCACTTTTCCCACGCGTTCGGGCGAGGTCCGTCCGAACTGATGGATCAGGATCATGCCGTCCACCTTATCGCATAACACCGAGACATCGGGATAAAGTAAAACCGGAGGCCCTTCAAAGAGCACTACATCATAGACAGAGCGGACCTCGGCGAGAAGGCGATGGAAGGCGGGAGACCCCCACAACGTCTCGGGATAGGCCACGGAATGACCGGCAGGCAAAACATCCACTCCGGTGAGACTCGATTTACGAATGGCCTGGGACGCATTCAGGGAACGGCTGAGACACCCGGTGAGGCCGGGTTCCAGATCCAAACGGAAGACGCTCGAGATGCGCGGCGCCCGCGTGTGGCCTTCGATGATGAGCGTTTTGATCCCTTGACGCCGTGCCACGATGGCCAGATTCATGCAGGACAAGGACGTCCCCTCCCCGGACACGCTGCCAGCAAAGAGCCAGACCTTTTGGCGCTGGCCGCGCGATCGTGCATGCAGTTCCTTGACCAGCGCCAGGTAGGCTTGTGCCGCGGGAACATTTTCGGGGAAGTGAATTAGAAGACGTGAGCGCCAACGTCCTTCAAGATCGATCCGGCGCATCATGGGCCCCTGGGCGGGGACGAGGCCTCGGCGGCGTTCAAGATGAGGAATGATCGCCAGGACGGGAAGATGAAGAGAGCCTTCGATCTCCTCCGGCGTGACCATTTCCGGACCGGACACCTTTCCCCACAGCGTTTCCACCCAGCTAAACATTAAATTGGTGGCCTCGGTCGGACTCGAGCGACACACTACCGGCGCTCGCCCGACGGCCGTGTGTCGGGCGAACCGACGTCGGTTCGAGAAAATTTGTGGCCTCGGTCGGACTCGAACCGACATGCCCTTG
>JBGPLV010000072.1:0-8163 GCA_041486625.1 Elusimicrobiota bacterium | reverse complement strand
AAGAGTCCAAAAAGATCATCGAAATGGCCAAGGGAAGGATCCGCCCTGATGCCGCGATTTCCATCAAGCCGATTTCCCGCTTCAACAGCGAACGCATCGTTCGATTCGCCTTTGAGTACGCGGTGAAGCACAAGCGGCGCAAGGTCACCGCCGTGACCAAGGCGAACATCATGAAGTGCACGGATGGCCTGTTCATCGAGGTCGCCCGTGAGGTGGCCAAACGATATGACGGAAAAATCGAATTCGAAGAGCGCTTGGTCGATAATATGTGCATGCAGCTCGTGCAGAAGCCCGAGCTTTACGATGTCCTCTGCCTTCCCAATCTTTACGGCGACATCCTCTCCGATCTCTGCGCGGGTTTGATCGGCGGCCTGGGCATCGCTCCCGGCGCCAACATCGGCGACCACGGGGCTCTGTTTGAGGCCGTTCACGGTTCGGCGCCCAAATACGCGGGCCAGAACAAGGTTAATCCGACCGCTGTGCTCCTTTCCGCTGAGTTGATGCTGGACCATCTCGGGGAGACGGACGCGGCCAGGCGTCTGGATCAGGCGGTCGCGGACGTCATCCGCGAAGGCAAAACCGTCACCTATGATTTGGGCGGAAAAGCCGGCACGCGCGAGATGGGTGAGGCGATCATCGAAAAGCTGGGCAAAGTCAGTGTTTCGCGGTAGGCTCAGTCCCTTCTCCCACGTTCCGCGGGAGAGGGGATGATGGGCGTGGAGCGAACTTGTATCCTCGTGAAGCCCGATGCCGTCTGCAAAAATTTAGTGGGGAGTGTTCTGGCGCGTTTCGCCCAAGCGGGACTCCGGTTGCGGGGACTGAAGATGTTGCGGCTGTCCCCCGCGCAGGCGGAGCAGTTCTACGGCGAACACAAAGGCAAGCCGTTTTACGAGCCGCTCATCAAATTTATGACGTCCGCGCCGATTGTGGCAACGGTGTGGGAAGCCGAAAGCGCGATCGCCAAAGCGCGATCGATCATGGGCGTGACCAATTCACCGGAAGCGGCGCTGGGGACGATACGCCGGGAGTTTGGGACCAACAACCGCTACAATGTGGTGCACGGCTCGGATTCCCCCGAGTCCGCCGAACGCGAAATCCAGTTTTTCTTTAAAGCGATGGAAATTTATACGTATCAGGACAACGATTGGAGACTTTATGGCTAATCCAAAAAAACATCACACAGCATCCAGACGAGATTCCCGACGCGCCAACTGGAAGCGCCTGGAGCTTCCGGGGCTTTCCAAATGCGCTCAGTGCGGAACGCTCCATATCCCGCACCGTGTATGCCCGGGTTGTGGCTTCTACAAGGGCCAACTGGTCGTCGCGATCGCAGAGAAAAAGAAAAAAGGCGAGGGTCAGGAATAGCCTGCCTTGGCCCAGCGAATACGAATCGCTGTTGATGCCATGGGCGGGGATCACGCACCCGCTCCCATTGTCGAGGGAGCCGTTCAAGCGTCCCGCGAATGGGGCCACGAGATATTGCTCGTCGGATTCCCTGGACCGCTCCAAAAAGAATTGGACCGGCTGCGCGTCAAAGATCTTCCGGTTCGTATTATCCCCTGCGATTCCGTCGTCACGATGGAGGACAGCCCGGCGCAGGGCTGCCGCCAAAAACCCAATTCCTCCATCATGGTGGCGGCGCGCCTCGTGGCCGAGAAAAAAGCCGATGCCGTGGTCTCGGCGGGAAACTCCGGAGCGACGATGGCGGCCGCGCTCTGGCACATGCGTCGCCTGCCTCACGTATCGCGTCCTGCGATCACCACGTTTCTTCCCACCTTAAACGGTTTTTGCGTGCTCGCGGATGCGGGTGCCAACGTCGATTGCAAACCCAAGCATCTTCTGCAGTTCGCCATTATGGGCCGGCAGGTCATGAAATCCGTTTTTGGTCGCGCCGATCCCAAAGTCGGGATTTTGTCCATCGGCGAGGAACCCACCAAAGGCAATGAGCTGACGTTCGCGGCGGCGGAACTCATCAAAAAGCATGTGGCCAACTTTATCGGCAACGTGGAAGGCCGCGATATCCCCAAAGGGATGGCGGATGTTGTGGTGTGCGACGGATTTGTCGGGAACGTGGTCCTTAAATTCGCGGAAGGGCTCGCGGAATCCCTCATGGCGTTGATTAAGGAGGAAATCTCAGCACATCCGCTCGCGAAGCTGGGCGGATTTTTTATGAAGAGTTCGCTCCGTGGGGTGAAGCGAAAAATAGACTACGCGGAGTACGGCGGGGCGCCGCTTCTGGGCGTGAACGGTGTGTGCATCATCTGCCACGGCAAATCGAACAGGAAGGCCATTTATAACGCGGTTCGCGTGGCCGGCCAGTTTGTCCAAAGCGATACCAACCACCTCATTCAGGAAGAGCTGCAGAAACACCACGCGGACGGCTCGTCCTCCGACGACCCCCCGAAGGTCCATCTGACCGTCTGATGCTTTCCAAACCCCACATTCACATCACTGGAACGGGCGCTTACTTGCCTCATAAAGTGCTGACCAATCACGATCTCGAAAAGATGGTGGACACTTCCGACGAGTGGATCACGACGCGGACCGGCATCAAGGAACGTCGTGTGGCGGCCAAGGATGAAGCGGCGTCTGACTTGGCCATCCATGCGGCCAAGCGCGCACTGCAGAATGCGGGGGTCAAGGCGGACGCCGTCGAGTTGATCATCGTGGCGACGGCCACACCCGACATGTTTTTTCCATCCACGGCCTGTTTCGTTCAGAAGGCGCTCGGCATCAAAGAAGCCGTCAGCTTTGACGTCTCCGCGGCCTGCAGCGGTTTTCTTTATGCGTTGCAGACGGCTCAGGCGCTCATGGAAAGCCACGACTACAAGACAGCGCTTGTGATCGGGACCGAGAAGCTTTCCTGCATCACCAACTGGAAGGACCGCAGCACCTGCGTCCTTTTCGGCGACGGGGCGGGCGCCGCCGTCCTGCAGAAACGCCTGACGCCCGGCGGGATTCTTTCCACCTATCTGCGTTCCGACGGCACCCATACAGACCTCTTGAAGGTGTCGGGCGGCGGATCGCGGGCTCCCGGTGTAGTACCCGCCATTCATATGGAAGGTCAAGAGGTCTTTAAGCTGGCCGTTCACAAGATGATCTCAGCTGCCGAGCATGCGCTCAAGCTCGCGGGCAAGAAGGATTCGGATTTGGCGCTTCTCATCCCCCATCAGGCGAATTTGCGCATCATCGAAGCGATTGCCCAGCGTGTGAACGTTCCGCGCGAGCGCATTTTTGTGAATGTGGATAAATACGGCAATATGTCGGCGGCCACAACCATCGTGGCGCTTGATGAGGCGCGCCGGCAGGGCCGCGTCCGCAAAGGCGATTTGGTGGAGCTCATTGCCTTCGGCGCGGGGCTGACCTGGGGCGCCTCCGTGATTCAATTCTAATGAGCAAAATCGCTTTTATTTTTCCCGGGCAGGGGTCGCAGGCGGTCGGCATGGGGGTCGCTTTGGCGGAGCAGTTTGCCGAAGCGCGTTCCGCCTTTGAGCAGGCCAGCCGTGTGCTGGATTGGGATCTTTTGCAAGCCTGCAAAGAAGGCCCTGAGGACCGTCTCCGGCAAACGGACGTGGCGCAGCCGGCGCTCTATGTCACGGGGTACGCCGCTTTTGCCGTTTTGCGCTCTTTGGGAATTGCTCCCGATGCCGTCGCGGGGCATAGTATCGGAGAGTACGCGGCGCTTGCGTCCGCCGGCGTCTTCGGATTTACGGAAGGCCTGGATCTTGTGCGCGAGCGAGGGAGGCTCATGCAGGCGGCCGCGCAGGAACGTCCCGGCGGGATGGTCGCCATACTCGGTTTAAGTCGCGAAACGCTGCAAGCGATCTGTGATGCCGTTCAAGCGGCACAGGGGACCTGCGTTCCGGTTAATTTCAACAGTCCGGAACAGATCGTGGTGGCGGGGGAAAAGAAAGCGATCGAAGCCGTGTCCGCCGCGGCCTCCGAAAAAGGAGCCAAACGCGTCATCCCTCTCAATGTGGCCGGGGCCTTTCACTCTCCTCTCATGGGCGAGGCCGCCGTCCGCATGAAAAAACATCTGAGCCACGTGCCTTTTCGGGACGCCGCTTGCCCGGTCGCGATGAACGTCGATGGTCAGTGCCGGCAGAAGGCAGGCGAGATCCAGGCCGCCTTGGCGCAGCAGCTGGATCATTCAGTAGAATGGGTGAAGAGCATCGACGCTTTAAAGGGTTTGGGATGCAGCGTTTTTGTGGAATGCGGTCCAGGCCGCATCTTAATCGGGTTGGTGAAAAAAATCGATCGATCACTGGAAGTTCATACCACAGAGGAGTACTTATGCGACTTAAAGACCAAGTAGCGGTCATTACCGGTGGAGCCCAGGGAATCGGGAAAGCCATCGCCACGCTCTTCGCGGCGGAAGGAGCGAAACTCGTTTTGTCCGACATTGATGAGGCCATGGTCCAGGCGACCGCGGCCCAATTGGCCAAGGAAAAAGGGGTCGAAACGCTCGGCGTGAAAGGCAATGTAGCGCAGTTCGCCGACTGCGAAAAGCTCGTCGATGCGTCGCTTGACAAGTTTAGTCGAATTGATATACTCATCAACAACGCGGGAATTACGCGTGATAATTTGTTGATGCGCATGAGCGATGATGAGTGGGACGCCGTCATCGCTGTTAATTTAAAAGGGGTCTTTAACTGCACCAAGGCGGCCATCCGTCCCATGATGAAAAGCCGCAAGGGCCGTATCGTGAATATCGCCTCGGTCGTGGGGCAGATGGGCAATGCCGGCCAGGCCAATTACTCCGCGTCCAAAGGTGGAGTGATTTCGCTCACCAAGACGTGCGCGCGCGAGTTCGCTTCGCGGAATATTCTGGTGAACGCGATTGCCCCGGGGTTCATCCGCACGCGGATGACCGAAGCCTTGAGCGAAGAGCAGAAAAAGAAGCTTCTGGAATTGATTCCGCTCGGCCGCTTGGGCGAGCCGGAGGATATCGCCAAAGTGGCGCTGTTTCTGTGTTCGGAAGAGTCTTCTTATATTACCGGACACATCGTGTCCGTCAACGGCGGGATGTATATCTAGCTTCATAACACGGTAAGGAGGTTTCGTATGGCGCAAGTACAAGATGTGGAGGCACGTGTAAAGGAAATTATTGTGGAGCAACTCGGCGTGGATGCGTCGGAGGTGACCACCCAGGCGTCGTTCGTGAATGATCTTGGCGCGGACTCCCTCGACACCGTCGAGCTGGTCATGGCGCTCGAAGAGGAATTTGACATCGAGATTCCCGACGAAGAGGCCGAAAAGATCCAATCGGTTGGACAGGCCGTCGACTATATCAAAGCCCACATGAAGAAGTAAGCCGTCTGCCTATCTTCCTCCCTTCCCCGGGGACAGCCGGGGAGTCGCTGATTTAATAATCATGAAACGTCGCGTGGTCATCACTGGCATGGGGGTTGTTACCCCCATCGGTATCGGAAAAGAGGCCTTTTGGGACTCGCTCAAGAACGGCCGTTCTGGAGTGGGACGCCTCACGTTTTTTGACACCGCCGATTACCCTTGCAAAATAGACGCCGAAGTCAAAGGGTTCGAGGCGGAGAAGTACATCGACAAGAAAACCATCCGGCGGATGGACCGCTTTACACAGTTCGCTTTGGCCGCGGCAGACATGGCGATCCGGGACGCGGGACTGGATGCCGCGAAAGTGGATCCCGACCGCGTGGGCGTCATCGTGGGTTCCGGAATTGGCGGCCTCTCCACGATTGAAGAAGAGCATCTGGTGCTTCGCGACCGCGGGGCCCGGCGTGTCAGCCCTTTCCTCATCCCTCGACTCATCTCCAACATCGCGCCGGGTGAAATTGCCATTCGTTGGGGGTTCACCGGGCCCAACTATGCCGTCTCCAGCGCCTGCGCCACCTCCAACCACGCGATCGGCGATTCGCTCCGAATGCTCCGCTATGGGGACGCCGATGTCATCGTTGCGGGAGGTACGGAGGCGGCCATCACCCCTCTCGGATTTGCCGGATTTTGTTCCGCCCGCACCCTTTCCACACGCAACGATGCGCCTGAGAAAGCGTCCCGCCCTTTTGATAAGGACCGCGATGGGTTTGTCATGGGAGAGGGCGCCGGCATCGTCGTTCTGGAGACCCTGGAGCACGCGCAGGCGCGCGGAGCCAAAATCTACGCGGAGCTCGCGGGTTACGGCGCCACGGATGATGCCTATCACATCACGGCTCCCAACCCGGGAGGCTTATCCGCCGCCAAAGCCATGCAGCGGGCGCTTGCGGATGCCGAAATCACCCTGGATAAGATTCAATACGTGAACGCACACGGGACGTCCACGCCTCTTAACGATAAGACGGAAACCAAGGCGATCAAAATGGTTTTTGGGGATCACGCCAAGAAGCTCGCGATTTCATCGACCAAGTCCATGACGGGGCACCTTCTCGGCGCGGCGGGGGTGGTGGAGCTGATCGCCACGATGTTGTGCATGCAGCATAAGCTCGCGCACCAGACCATCAACTACGAAACCCCGGACCCGGAGTGCGATCTGGACTACGTCCCGAATAAGGCCCGGCCCATGGAGATCGATTTTGCGCTGTCCAACTCCCTGGGGTTCGGTGGGCATAACGCGGTCCTTGTTGTGAAGAAGTATGCCGCGTAATCTTGTCGCCTTCCCCAAAACGGCTAAACTGGAAAAGATTTTAGGCGTTAAGTTTAAGAATACGGCTCTTTTGGAAGAAGCCCTCACGCACAAATCCTATGGGATGGAGCAGGGGGGGCATGTGGCGTTTAACGAGCGCCTGGAGTTCTTGGGCGACAGTGTCTTGTCCGCGGCGGTCGCGCATTACCTCTTTGAGCGATACCCTGACGTGGATGAAGGGCGGCTGTCGCAGTTGAAATCGATGCTCGTTTCCCGGCCTAGTCTCACCGTCTGGGGGCGCGAGATCGGAGTAGGCCAGTATCTGCGTTTAAGCGAAGGCGAAAACGCGACCGGGGGTCGCGAGCGCGATTCGATTGTCGGAAACGCGATGGAAGCCATTCTCGGTGCGATGTATCTCGAAGCGGGTTTTGAGCCCACGAAGAAGTTTATCGACAAACTCTTGAACAAACGCAAGCGCATGGTCACCGCGGACCATAAGAGCAAACTGCAGGAATGGGCGCAGAAAAAATATAAAATTCCACCAAGCTACGTGGTCCGCCGAAGCTTCGGTCCGGATCACGCCAAGACTTTTGAGATTGATGTCGCCATCTCGAACGAGGTCTTGGGTTCCGGTTCCGGCAAAAGCAAAAAAGAAGCAGAACAAGCGGCCGCACGCGACGCCCTCAAGGGCATTAAAGACGCGTGAACCGGTTCCCGAAACCCCACATGAGGACCCCTTATGGATTATGAGCTGACAGAAGAACAACAGGCGATTGTCGAGACCGCGCGGGACATCGCGCAGAAAAAAATCAAAAAGGTCCGCGCGCACTACGACAAGACCGAGGAATATCCCTGGGAGATCGTCGAAGAGCTGCGCAAGGCGGACCTCTTCGGCGTTTATATTCCTCAGGAATACGGCGGGCTGGGCGGCGGAGCCTTTGAATTGGTCTTAGTGGTGGAAGAGCTATCCAAGGCATGCGCCGGCATTGCGCTGGTCATCGCGGGAACGGCGCTCGGCGCTTATCCGATCATGCTCTACGGGACTGAAGAACAGAAGAAAAAATATTTGCCGGACCTGGCCTCGGGAAAACGCCTCGGCGCTTTTACGATCACCGAGCCCGGGGCCGGCTCGGACGCCACGGCGGCCAAAGCCACGGCGAGACTCGAAGGCGATCATTACGTTTTAAACGGCACCAAAGTCTACTGTACGAATGGCAATGCCGCGGAGATTTACTCGCTCTTTTTCTCCACCAATCCGTCACGCGGAGCGCGCGGCGTTTCCTGCTTTGTCATCGAGAAAGGCACCCCGGGATTTGAATTCGGCCGCAAGGAGGAAAAGATGGGAATCCGGGCCTCTCCCACCTACCAACTGGAATTTAACAACTGCAAAGTTCCGAAGGAAAACCTCATCGGTCGTGAAGGCGGTGGGCTCTTGGTGGCGCAAGCGACCTTCGACGTTTCTCGTCCCGGAGTCGCCGCGCAGGCGGTCGGTATCGCGCAGGGAGCGATGGATGAAGCGTTTGCCTATGCGCGTACCCGCCGGCAATTTGGCCAGCCGGTGATCAGTT
>JBGPLV010000071.1:0-8185 GCA_041486625.1 Elusimicrobiota bacterium | reverse complement strand
CCCGGCTTTCGCGGCCAACTTGTTGACGGAAAGTCCGCGTTGTTCTCGCAGATGACGCAGGCGTTCGCCCAGATCCCGGGCGGCTGAACCTGGCGACTCCCGGGGTTGCATGGGACGCGGCCCACGCCAACGTGCGCCTCTTGATTGCTCCCGCTCATGTCGGTGAGCTTCCCTAGCCGGCTGGACCACATCGCGCCAGAACGCCATTCCATCATCGCCAAAACCGAGGGCCTTCCCGTAGACCATTGCTCTTCCGACGAGGGGGATCATTTGTCCGTGTTCGATATTGCCGATCTTTGCCAGTATAGACAGTGCTCTTGTGCTATCGACCATCGCTGCGAGTTGCAGCTGCGAGAGACCGCGCTCTTCTCGAAGCGCAGCAAACCGCTGGCCAAAAGCCCGAGACGACAGAGTAATCTGACTTTTGAGCGCTTCGGCCGATTTACCGGCGCGAGGGCTGGGACGTGCGTAGGGAGGCTGGCGACGGCGTGGTTGCACCAGGTCTTTCCAGATTTTCAGGCGAGCCTCAGAACCGAGTAAAATTTCGCCGAGTCGAATGGAGAGGGGAAAAGCCGGCAGCGCCTTATTCCTCTCGATCCGGCAAATTTCTTCAACGACAGTCTCACACATAGGGGCCAATACCTCCTGCGACCATCCCTTCATGATTCGCAGTCGTTTGATGAATTCGCCTAGAGTTTCCCCCTTCTCAATCCATAGGACGTCTTCGGAGGGCACGGGTAGAATGCGCAGCATCTTTTGACTGATCGATAAGGCCGACCTCTTAGGGAGCCTGGCCACTTGTCTCCAAAAGTGCAACGGGAAAATCTTCGCCTGTTTCGCCAGTATTTCGAGAACCTCCGGCTCGCCGCGGGAACGCGCCTGATGTGCGAGATCTTTTATGGTCTCATAAGACATCTCTCCTTGAGCAGATATCCACGAACCACCATCCGGCGTCATCTCCGGGCGGCCGCGCTCACCGAAATGATTAGGGGGTCCCAGTGCGGAGGGGGCTGGTTTTTCGCCAGCCGGGGCGGCGGGTTTTGGTAGTCGACCAACGATGTAATCCAAAGCTTCTTGAAGAATAATTTCCGCTTGGCTCTTTCTAATGTCCGTGCCACTACAAAGCATCTCAATTGCCCACTGTCGCGCCGGCCAATGTTTTAGAAAATCTTCCCGCAACAAATCGTCAATCGTAACGGCCACCTGATGGTCCATTCTCTGTCCAAGAGCAATGATGGCAATCCTTTGTGATTCATAAAGGCCATATTTGCATGCCATTCCCATGGAAACGAGAGCTACTTTTGATCGCAACACATCAGAGTCTAAGTACCCTATACGGGCAAGCTCCATCGCAGCATCGTCGAGAGCGGTTCGACCAAAGAGGTATTGAGCAAAAATGTGAATTTGTGATTCGGTGTTTACGATAGACCATTCACGTAATTTTAATAGTCGCTCATAGATACTGTAAGCGGGCAATTTATACGGACCAATAAGTTCATTGGCCGCGGCGGCGGGACCAGCGCCAATTGCCGATTCTCTTGATTGTCCCGCGAGATTATTTTCCTGGAGTGGGTAGCGACCTTTCAAACCTTCTAAGCGAAGCAAGGCAGAGAAGCGGGCGTTGCTTTTGGCGGACAACGTCCGCGTAGACCATTCAGGCATATCGAGCAACTCACGAATAAAGTCCGCATTCTGCTTACGCCTAATGACCCAATCGGCCAGCTTATAGCGAGGGGTGTAAGGCGAGGTCTCGTCTTTTCGCATCTCGATTACACCAGTGACAACGAGTGCGCGCAGAGGTTGATTGATGTCAAAATAATCAATGCCCGGCGCATCTCTACCCCATAGCGGCTCCGTCGCTGTTTGGAAATCGTCGGCCTGCTTCAGAAAGAACGTGAGGAGATCCCTTATTTTCTTGTTAGATCGCCCATAGTCGCTTAAGGCACTCTTTAAAATATCGGGCAAAGGATCCGGGGCGGCGGGCGGCATCGGCAAGTCATCGCCTTCGCGGTCGGGTTGGCGCATTTGCTTCGTTTTATCGCCGGGCGGTAGTGGGTGAAGTCTGGCCGGGGCGGCGGGCTGTGCTGGCTGAGCGGGCGACGGAGTGACGGAGGGAGTGAGCGCAACGACGTTACTCTCCGTCCCAGGGTCTTTCCCTCTCTCTGTCGCTCCCTCTGCTGAAGGGGCCGGGGCGGTCGGCTGCCGACTATACCCCAAAAAGGGGCCAAGCGCTTCCGTAGTAACTCCCGGAAATTCCATTGGTCTCATATAGGCGTCTAAATCTCGAATCGACGTCGGGAAGATCAGCAAGGCGTTAGTTCGCAAATTGTATATAAAGCTTGAGGGGGTGAAGACCGGGTCACCCAACACGAGGGATGGGTTGCAGTAGAGAACGTCGAATTTTCTTAGACCTGAGCGATTTTGGCCATCGAGATCCCCCTCGACCCAATGGACTTTCGTCGGGTCGACCACCCCTTGATCGGCAAGCTCCTTGGTTAGGCGCATCCCGACATCGATTAGCTCACGGTCTTTTTCGAAGATAGTCACCTGAGCTCCGGTAAGCGCTTGGACCATGTGTGCAAGTAGGCCCTTCCCACCACCAAGATCGCCAAACGTTTTTCCCGAGCCCAAAACTTCTTGTAGCTCCAAGGCCTCAATCAATCGTTCTGCAGTTGCGAAATCTATCTCACTATAAATATTAGCATCGACGAATTCCCCAGCTGCCTGCAACAGATTCGTCGCTCGCAGATGCACTTCTCGTAATGCGTGCAATTTACTGGCCTTAGAGAGTCCTCTTTGACCTTCTGTGCCGAATCGCACCTCTCCGGGGTTGGCGGCCTGGGCGGCGGCCCGTAACCCGCGGAAGCCCTTTTGGAAGTCCAGTTGCTTTGGATCTGCGCCCGTCGGGCTAATAACTAGGACGGCAGCATCGGGATGACGAACATAGAAGCAGTCAAATTTCGCCTCAGACGGATACTCCTGTAAAATTGGCTCGAGCTCGGCTTGCCATTCTTCGATAGTCGCGCTAGGGTTTTTCCGAATAGATACTATTCCATGCAGCGTTTTGATCAAAACGCCTTTAAATTCTTTTCCAAAAATCTCAATCATGGGACCAAGTATGGTTTCCACATCCTGCACGGCCTGAGCCATAATTCCTGGGACACGATCCCTTTCGATGGCATGAGCAAGTCGATGGATTCTAATATCGTCGGGCTCCCTGGGCGGCATCGGCAAGTCGTCGCCTTCCTGATCGCCACGGCGCATACGTTTCGTTTTATCGCCGGGCGGTAGCGGGTGAAGGCCGGCCGGGGCGGCGGACTTCCGTGCCTCGATCACAAGTATCTTCTCAAAATCGCCCCACTCTCGCGCAAATACCTCAGGGTCTGAGGCCTTCTTATCAATCAGGTATCTGTAGAAGATATTTCCCGCCAGCAAGGGGAACCGCTGGATGGCCTCCTCCAGTCCGACCTCCTGCTCCACCAGAACCTCCAGCCCAGCGTTTCGGAGAATCTGGGGCAGGGTTTTTTCCTCGGTGATGACAAATAACCTTCCGGTCTCCGCCGTAAGGAGCCGGACAGCCGCTTGAGCGATTCTCTGATTTCTCTTTGGGGCGGGTGCTGGAGGAAAAATGCTGAACATCTGGTCTACGCGGCCGTGGTGCTGCGCATCGGGCCAGTCCTGAAGATTGCCGTTGATATTGGTGAGATTTGGCAACGTTTCTCTGGCCAGTATCTTCGCAAGGTATATTTCCGGGTTCGACTCGAAGGCATAGATTTGCGCCTGAGGATACCGCTTTGCCAAAACAGTAGCGATTTTCTTGTCGCCTGCGTCTGCTTCAAATATAAGTCTTGGCGTTGGCGGCTCGGCCGGGGCGGCGCCTGACTTTTTTGGTGATTCGAGCGCCGATGTATGCCATTGGCCTTTCTCAATCTTTACTTGCTTGTCTTCGACGCCCGCCGTCAGTTCAGCCTTCGTCATCCTGACGGCTTTTGCTTGGCCCTCAACATAAATATCAACCACCGCATCATCAGGAACCAGAGCGAGGGCGCGTTGCTCGGCCGTGCGAAATTCCGCTAAATAAATAGCTTGGCCTGACTGTTGTAATTTTTCATTAAATGCGTCTAGGTTCTCCGCCTCCCGATCCACATACGCGATCCAGTCCTTTTGCTCCCAATTTGGCGGTGTCCTTCCTTCCACAAGGGCGAGCGCAATCTCAAGAAAATCTAATAAAAAGGCATGCGCCACAACAGTGTCGCGCTCTTCATATTCGACAGCTTCCGTCTTTTTGTCATGTGGCAGAACCGTTCCATGCAGGTAATCGGCAAAATGAAAAGCAGGACAAGGTGTGTCAATAAGGGCGCTAAGTTTTGCTTCGATCTCGAAAATGGCATTGGCCAACGCATCAGCGCTCTGAGGAGACTTCGCAAAATATTCCTCAAGCATCGTTCGAAGCTTTGAATCAGGCCGAAGAATCGCCTTTGCAGCTGCAATTGAATCACCCGGACGAAACCGGTTGTACGGTCGCTTCAGAAACGCCTCAATGAATGCCCACGTAGCGGCATGGCTCGTTTCCTCAGCCAACCAAATCTTCTTTCGTAGAGCCTTCGCCTGCGGTAAATCGATTGGGCCAAACAACCGGGTCGCGACCCAGTACTGGAACATCTGCGGCTGTAGGCCGAAGAACGACCACGGCCGATTTTGTAACGCCTTCCAAGCCCTAACGTAATCGGCATGGTTCTCATCCAAATGCCGTTCGACACTATCGGAAAGAATAATGAGTCGTCCAAATGCGAGTCCTCCGCCAAATTCGCCTTTGATGGCCTGGACCGTGTAGACCGGGATCACGTCGCCAAGACGCGTAGTGACATATTCGGTTTTATTGGGGAGAATACGGCCAAAGAAACGCTCGGAGACCGGGCTCATGGCCCACGCGACAAAACCGCGAGGGACTAAAATTTGATCTACAACCGTTCGATTGAGTGCATTTACATGGTACAGTTCCGCTTTCTGACCAGGTTCCAAACCATATTGCGATACGAAGCCCGGCTCCACAGGTCGGACGACTCGATCAATCCAAGCTTCCAAGTCGTCAAATTGGAGTGGGCCCTCCCCTATTCGTTTAAAAAGATCTCGGAGCTCCTTTACAAAAAATGTCTCATACCATTGTTCGACGTCAAACATCCCGCTGCGAGGATCTAGGACAGAGGCTTCTCTTTCAGCACGTTGGATAGCTCGCCAGAGCTGATCTCCCAATTGCTGCCTCTGTTCATTGCTCAACGGTTGCCTTTCCACTCGAACTGCCTTCAGCGTAAGCAGCTCCTTGAGGACTGCCTGTAATTGCGGTCGGTTAGAGCTGGTCGCCAATAAGGCCAACTCTTCGGATGGAAGTTTGTCTGCGTTGTACTTGCTGAGGACGTGCTGCCAAGCGTTGCCTCCGAGAATCTCTTCAACAGCCTGCTGGCGCCGCACCTGAAGGCTCCCGTCGGTTGCGCCGCTCATAGAAGAGGAGTCTTGCCTCCCCGACATGGCAAACCAAGGGGCCAGACGAAATCGATCTTTACTCAACTGCCGTTGCCTTGGATAGGAGGGCTTGCTCCTTGAAAGAGCCACTTGCCGCTGTCCTGTCCTGGTACCGGAAAATTCTTGGAGGCATTTGACTAGAGAATCGAGCGCATAACGTGCTCGGTGACGGAGAGTCCCAGCCCATCCAAAGAACTGTATTTGACGGTAAAGATGAGTTTTCTGCCAATGTCCTTCAATTCGGTCAGCCAGGGCCTTGGCACATCCAAAGGGATAGAAAACGACATGCACGAGCGGTGGAACAACGACTTGTTCACTGAAACAGGGGACGGTTATTCCCACATTAGGCGTAGGGGCCATCCCCCTGCTTAACCTGGCGGCCAGAGCTGAATCCGAAATCAGCGCCGCATCCTGTTTTCCAAAGGTGGCAGCACCGACCGGGATTAACGCATCCCCGGCCAGGCACGGAACCAGAAGAAGGGCAACGATGCGTCCGCCAGACTTCCGGGCGGACGCTCGCCAGTTGTTTGGAGAGCGGGCTAATAGTTTCGGCATAGGGTTTCTCGAACGCGGGCGCGCTGCCCGCCGGTGCGTAAATGGCGGGCGGCCCCGCCTCCTTTTTGAAACAGGATGCGGGGTTCTGAGAATTGCTTAATTGTAGGGAGTTTGGTTCCGATTCTGAATCCGCCGAAAGACCATAAATTGCCGGCCAATAGACCCAACGATTTCCTGGGTCACAAACCGCCCAAAAAATAGAGGGGATTTAGTGCGTTTTTAAGGGGTTGAGGGGACGTCCCCTTGATTCCTTGACCCACGAGTCAAAATACGCCATTTTCTCTCTGAAACCGCTATAATTAAATATGCCTGAGTTATGCCGTTTCCTTGGCATTGTGATCACGATGTACTACAAAGATCATGCACCACCGCATTTCCATGCCAAATACGGCGAGTACTTGATGACGGTGGAGATCGAAACGGGTGTAGTGAATGGCCAGTTCCCTAAATTGTTTCCCCAAGTGCCATTGAAAGCGATATCTCCCTTGGAGTGATGAAATGACTACTATAAAAGAAGCTCGTTATATCAAAGGCTATGTGGTGTGGATCCGCTTTAGCGACGGAGTTGAGGGGCAAGTCGACCTCGGGTCTGAATTAGGCGGCGAAATCTTTAAACCACTGAAGAAAATAGAATACTTCAAACAGTTCAAATTGGACGACGATTTCGCGACGCTCACGTGGCCGAACGGCGCTGATTTCGCCCCTGAATTCTTATACGACCTTGTGCAGCGTAAAACCAAGCACGCCGCTTAAGACCTAACCTGCCTCCGGCTTCCCGACAAATCGCTAGACCTCTCAACCACGCCTGGGGTCACTCATGAACTGGAGGAGTAACGTTTACGAGTACGCACGAGTAACGTTTTTGAGATAGCGTACTCGTACAGTATCACCGTCAATAAGTACGAGTACGCTAGGAGTACGAAGGAGTAACGCTTTTACTCCATCGTACTCCCCCTTGAAATTCCGAAATTCCCTGTTATAATTAATCTAGACAGTCTAGACTAATGCGGAGGTCCCCCTATGGCAAAGAAATGGCAACTTCAAGAGGCCAAAAACCGGTTCAGCGAAGTGGTCGAAGAAGCACAGATTCATGGACCGCAAATCGTGACGCGTCATGGTGAGGACAAGGTGGTCATTCTATCGATTAAGGATTTTCGGAACTTGAAAGGCGACCAGGAGGAATCTTTAGCCGATTTTTTTATGAACTCCCCGCTTCGAGGATCGAATCTGGACATCCAGCGCGATAAAAGTCTGCCTAGAGATATCTCGTTGTGAAATGGTTATTGGATACCTGCGTTCTTTCGGAATTCGTTAAGCCCGTTCCGGAACCTCGTGTCGTTGATTGGCTGCGTAAGCAACCTAATACCGAATCAGCAATAAGCGTCCTGACGATCGCGGAAATCGAAAAGGGCATCCAACGATTGCCGGAAAGCGCCAAGAAAACCCGGTTACACATTTGGCTCACGACGGACGTGATCCGTCGCTTCGAGGATCGAATCCTCAATGTCGATCTGGCCATCGCCCAGCAGTGGGCGAGCCTTCAGGCCCACATGGAACTCAAAGGCCTGCCTTTAGCCGCAATAGACGCTCTGATCGTGGCAACCGCCCAGGTTCACCACATGACGCTCGTCACACGTGACGACGTTAGCATGAAAGCCACGGGCGTTCCTCTTTTCAACCCCTGGAGTGCTTAAACCTTCCGACTGTTTTTAGAGAATAGTTCGAGGCAAATTAGATCGGCAATTCTTTAGTCGTGAAAGGGTCAAGCACGTCAACAAAATGGAACTTGGCAAAGGATTTATCGGCAGTCAAGATTCGTTTGATTCCATGTTCTTTGATAAGCGTCGCTAGGTGGCAGTCAAACAGGAACCGGCCATGAATCCCCGGCAGAGGCTCGACCACCTCTTTGAAACAATCCCAATGTTCTTCTCCCTCCCCTAAGAAACGGATATTCGGGGCACTCAACAGATTATCCACGAAGGAATTGGCCTCCTGGAGGGTCAAGGCTTTTCCTTGAAAAGCGCGAGGATGAGTGACGACCGACAAAAACTCCATGACATTTTGCCAAGCGATGCACCAAATGTCTTTACTCTCCCCCGCGCGCTGAATG
>JBGPLV010000070.1:0-8247 GCA_041486625.1 Elusimicrobiota bacterium | reverse complement strand
GAAGTCATTGGAGCCCAAAGTTTGCTGGACACCGCGAGAAGCGATGCGTTTGAAATGGATTGGTCCTTCCCTTTTCAAAGTCAATTCGCTGTCTTCGGCCCGGATATCCGCAAGATCAATATTGAGGTCGCCTGAGGCAAAACTAAACCGGTCCAGCATGGTTTGTTTGCGTGGGTCGTAGGACAACGTCACATGTTCAGCCGCCTTCGATAAAATGGTGATCTTGTCCTCTCGGCGATTGAATCGCCCTCTCATCATCGCGTAATTGGAAACCAAAATAATATCACCAGGATGATATCCCGCTGCGGCATAGGCGCTCCTCGCTGTAACGTATTGGAGCTCTCCGTGACGGTCAAGATGAGGCGTAAAATAGCCGCTTAGTTGTTTGCCGGCTATTGTGGCTTCGACCGAACGCAAAGGTTTATGAACTTCCGGGTTTCCCCCGTCTTTCGTGAGGTCACCGTATTCCCATAGAGTCATGGCCGACTTTTGGCCTGGTGCCTTGGCCAACGCAAGAACTAACGGAATAACAGCTTGCTGATTGTGGGAGCTCTGTTTCACGGGAACCAAGACCAAATAAATATCCTGAATATGACCTTCCATGATACAGGAGGCCATGATCGGGACTTCCCCTGTTTCCTTGGAGAAGCCAATGTGCTGAGTCACAATGGCATCTACGGCTTGGCGCGATTCTTCCCACGTGACATCGTTTACGGTTCTGAGGCCTTCATATTGGCCCGCAGCGAAACGCATGGCGTGATAGAAATTGGAATGGAATATTTGTCCATTTTGGGTCTTATAGGAATGGATACGCGGACGGCCCACAAGCCATTGTCGAAGGGCGACACCCATGGGTTTGTAAGGGGCGGGCAGTCTCGTTTCCAATTCTGCGATTTTGCCGTTCAAATGTTCCGATAAAGAGGAGTCTTCCGACACCACGTAATCAAGTGTCGCGAAAAAAACGAATTGATGAAAGGGTGAACGGGCGGCGCTCATGAGGCCTACGGCAAATAAGGAAGTCGTTTCTGACAGGATGGCTTTGCGTAAATAGTTCACATCCGGGACCATCACAATGCTTTGTAATCGCCTCGGAAAGAACTCGTGGCTGGAGCCCTTTATCCCGAGTTTGGCGAATATCTCAGAACGAAGTTTGTGCATTTGTTCAAGACTTTGCCTAAGTCGGCCGAACCACAGAGACACAGGGGGGATGGCTTGTAGAGTGAGGAGGTCTGAGGCGCAAGAGGATCCACAAAGCGAAAAGGATGCACTTAGAGCGACGGAAGTTGGCGATGACAGCTCCACCAATTGACAGGTGGCCAGGATAGTAGCGACAAAACGCGTTAATTGTGACATACAAAATAATGTTACTGAATAAGCGACGGCGATTGAATAGACCAAATGGCTAAAACCATCGGACCAAAAGTCCTATGTACTCTAGGGCCATTTCCCGCGAGGTTTAAGAGCCCTAGTCAAGTGCGGTAGAAAAAGGCCACCCCCCAGCGCGGAAACATCTTCTGGATTTTTAGCTGGCGGAAGGGGGGTGTGGTCTGGATCGCGCCTAGTATTGGCTCCGACGCGAAGGGTGGGGTCAAACTCCCACCGGAGGTGGGAGATGGTGGGCTGGGTCCCCATCTGAGCGGTGGCGTCGCTCTTCATTGCGCGGGGAAGGCCCCGGCCCCCTTCCAGCCAGCGAGGGTCCAAAGGATTTCCGGCTTCCTTTTATCGAAAACTGGTTGTTTTTTAAACGGTTGCAGGATAGACTCACTACGGTTCTATGAAGCGCGGCAGGCTTTACGCGATCGGACTCCTGTTATTCAGTGTCGCTGTGATGGCGGGACTGGGGATATGGAATTTTACTCACGCGCGCAGCGAAGCGGTTTACAATCACCAACGCTGGGTCCGGAAGGTCTCCGACCGCGTTCTCGCCGAACGCCTCTCCGGTAGCCGCTGGCTCGCGGATCTTCAAGATCTGAGTCGAGCGGAACTGAAACAAGAGCTCTTTTCTCACCCGGGTTTTGGCGGAGCGTTCTGGTTCGACGTGAAAACCCATGAGTTCGAGCGCTGGGTCTCTCCCTCTCTTGATGACGAACTCCAATCCCCGGACCCTCGCCTGGTCATTACCCAGCTCCGAGCGACCGAGAGCCGGAGCATGCAACTGGGTCCGGTCCTCATCCTTCAGGGGGCTCTTTACAGTACGGTCGCCGTACCGCTGGATCGCCGGCATGCGCTGGTAGCCGTTCTGGAGGCGCCCGAGATAGAAAAAATCCTGGAGGAGGAATCTCGCTGGGCCCACCTCCATGCCTTTGTTTACGACTCGGAGCATAACCCCCTCTTTATCGGAGGCGACGCGTCCGGCCTCTCGTCTGCTTTACATTCCACCCTGGATCGTGCGACTGCCGGAGAAAAATCAGGAAAGGTTCCTCTCCACCGGATGTCGGCGTGGCAATGGGTCGCCACCTTTCATGTCGTGCCCGGTTTGGACTGGGTGGCGATCCTGGCCGAGTCCGTGCCGTGGGTGTATCTCCCGTTCCTCCTGTTTCTCGTCAGCCTCGCTTGTCTTTTCTGGCTGGCCGGCATCCCGTGGAAAGCCGCGGAATCACTCCGGCGGGCCCGTGAAGCCGCCGACCTCAAGCAATTTGCCCTTCGGGTCGACAATTTCGTCCGCGGGAAGGACCTCGCGCTCAATGAACCGCCTTATCCGTTCACTGAACTCACCCCCATTGTCCATTCTCTGCGATGGCTCCTGCCCCAGTGGAAAAAGGCGGAGAATTTCCCCAAGGAGCTGGGCCTGGAACGTAAACTCCTCTCCCTCTTGATCGAGTCCCTTCCCGAAGGAATCCTTTTCTTTAACGCCCAAGGCACCATGCAGCTCGGCAACGAGCTGGGGAAAGTCTTTTTGGCGCTTCAGCAGGAAGCGGGCCGAGAGTACAAGATGGTGAGCGGCGTGCAGGTCCCGCGCGGGTTTTTGGAACCCTTCGCCGATCCGGTGTTTACCGGACAGCAGAAGAACCTGGGAAAAGAAGTGGAAGTCGGCTGGGCCGACGGCAAACACCTCTACCGGGTGTGGGTGGAATGCGTGGAGGTGGAGGACCAGACCGAAGGCTTTATCGTGGTCGTGCGTGACATTACCTTCCGCAAGCAGTGGGAGTATGTCCAAGAGCAAGTTCTTTCCGGGATCACCCACGATCTGAGGGGCCCGCTATCGGCCATCATGGGGTATCTCGACCTTCTGCGGCGCCAGCTCAAGGACGGCCCGCCCAAAGCCGTGGAATATGTGGGTCTGGCGCGCGAAGCGGGTGTCCGCCTCACCCAGATGGTCTCGGACATTTTGGATGTCGTGCGCTTTGAGCAAGGGAAAATCGATCTGGATCTTCAATCCATCGCCGTCGATGACATGTTCGACCGGATACAGAATATCTTCGGAGTGACCGCGGGCCAAAAGAATATCACGCTCAAGCTCAACATGGCGCAGCGCGGGATCGTCGTGTCAGGCGACCCCAAGCTCCTCGAGCGCGTGCTGGACAATCTGGTGGGCAATGCCATTAAGTTCACGCCGGCAGGCGGGACGATCACCGTGATCGCGCGGCGCGGACAGAGACGCACGGAATTCGTGGTCGCCGACACGGGGCGCGGAATTCCGAAGGAAGCGCAGTCCCGCATTTTTGACAAGTTTCAGCAGGTGCGGCCCGGAGACCGCTCGGCCGGGTACGGCCTGGGGCTGGCGGTGGCCAAGTTTATCGTGGAGGCGCACAAGGGCGAAATGCGTGTCGAGTCCGAGGTCGACAAGGGAAGCACGTTCACATTCTGGGTCCCCGATCAGGCGGTCACCGCGAAAGCCGCCGCATCACCCGAAGCATCTCAGGGTGAATCCGCCCATTCGTAGCCAGCGTCTGCTCTCCGTAAATCGAATACGGCTTCCCTGAAAAATCCGTCAGAGTTCCTCCCGCTTCTTGAACAATTAGAGATCCCGCGGCCACATCCCAAGGCTTTAGTCTCCATTCCCAGTAGCCGTCCACTCGCCCTGCCGCGACCCAGCACAAGTCGAGCGCCGCGGCGCCGGCACGGCGGATCCCTTGGATGTGCGTCATGAATGCTTTGACATAGCTGAGATAAAGGTCGATGCGCTCGCGCCGGTCGTAGGGGAAGCCTGTCAGAAGAAGAGAGCGGGAGAGCGTGCGCGCGGGAGACACGGAGATACGGCGACGGCGGCCAGCGTGTTCAAGCCAGGCGCCGCGGCCTTTCTCAGCCCAGAAAAGTTCGTCGCGGAACGGGTCGTAGACCCCGCCCAGAATACTCTTTCCGTTATATTCCAAACCGATCGATACCCCCACTTGGGGGTAATGGTGTGCGTAGTTGGTTGTTCCGTCCAAGGGATCGATGATCCATTTGTAGGGGGAGCCGCGCCCCGTGGGCTCCGACTCCTCGGTTAAGAAATCGTGCGATGGGAAGCGGCGGGCAATCGTTTTCCGGATCAGCCGGTCCGCGGCTTGGTCGACCCAGGTGACGAGGTTGATGGAGCTCTTATTCTTGAACGCGATTTTTTGCGGTCGGTCAAAGTTCCGCCGGATAAGATCTCCCGCCCGCCGCAGCGCGAGGAACAATGTTTCCTTCACGAGAAGTATTTGACGATCGCTTTCGCCAACGCCTCAATCGTGTAGCGTTTGGCGCGAATGGCGGGATGAACGCCATAGTCCCTGAGCGTCGCCGCCGTGATGGGGCCGATGGCGGCGGCGCGGGTGCGCTCGAAGAGGCGGCGCTTCTCGCGGGCTGAGAAATGCTGCATGAAGCCGTCAACGGTTGATGAAGAGGTGAACGTGACCGCGTCGATCTCTCCCGCGAGCAGCCGTTTTTTGACATCTACCGCCAAATGCCGCGGCTTTAGGGTTCGGTAGACCGTCGCCACCGTCACTTCCGCGCCGCGGGCCTCCAATGTCTTGGGCAGAATGTCTCGGGCGGTCTGGGCGCGGGCAAGTAAGACCCGGCATCCTTTGACCTCGCCGATCACGTCCGCCAAAGCTTCCGCGCGGTACTCCTCCGGAAACGCATCCACTTTAAGGCCGAGAGACGTGAGTCGCGCGCTTGTTTTGGGTCCGATCGCGCCGATCCGCAGTCCTTTCAAGTCGCGAATATCGCCGCCGAGGGTTTTGAGGCGTGCAAAAAACATCGCGACGCCGTTCACGCTCGTAAAAAGGAGCCAGTCGTACGTTCCGATCTCGCGGATGGCCTCGTCCACCGTCTCCCAGGTCCTGGGCGGCGCGATTTGAATGGTCGGAAAGGAAATGACCTCGGCGCCAGTCTCGGACAAAAGCTGGATAAACTCGGACGCCTGCTCGGCGGCGCGCGTGATCACGATCGCCTTGCCAAACAAGGGTCTTGAGTCAAACCAGCGAAGTTTTTTCCGCAAGCCCACGACCTTCCCGATAATGACCAGGACCGGCGAGGCGAGCGGCGCTTCCTTCGCCTTGGCGGCGATGTCGGCCAGAGTCCCTTCCACCACTTTCTGCTGCGGCGTGCTCCCCCAGCGGACGGCGATCGCGGGCGTCTTTTCATCCCAAAGATGGTGAAGCAAGCGCTCGGTGATGGACGATAGCTCGTCCAGCCCCATAAAAATGACGAGCGTACTTTCCCGGGAGATCCGCGCCCATTCCACCGGCGCTGTTTTCTTGCCCTCGCCCTCATGGCCGGTCACGAAGGTCACCATGGAGGAGAGGCGCCGGTCCGTGAGTGGAATGCCGGCGTAACCGGCGACGCCGGAGGCGCTTGTCACGCCGGGAACGATTTCAAAGGGAATATCTTGATCGGCTAAATAGGCGGCTTCCTCGCCACCGCGGCCGAATAAAAACGGGTCTCCGCCTTTCAGGCGCGCCACCGCACGGCCGTGCGCGGCTTTTCGGGCGAGGATTTCGTTGATTTCTCGCTGCTCCATCTCGTGGTGCTTTCCTCGCTTGCCCACATAGACTTTAAGCGCCCCCGGCTTGGCCCATTCCAAGAGTTGCGGGCTGATGAGCGCGTCATAGACCACCACGTCCGCCTTGGAGAGAACGTCACGCCCTTTGAGCGTCAAAAGACCCGGGTCGCCGGGACCCGCGCCGATCAAATACACCTTCCCGCGCATGATAGAATCGAGTTTATCAAAATATTCGCGATCATCCTTCTAGCCATGCCCACCTGTTTGCAGGCCGCCAAGACCTGTTCTGAAGAGGCGCTCTACATGGTGTCCAAGGCGGCCGACTGTTTGGACCACCGGGACTCGGGATGCGCCAAAATCAAGTTGGAGAGCGTGCTTGAGCGGGAGCCTAACTGCGCCGAGGCGCTATTTGTCAAAGGTTGGGTGCTTCAGTATTACGATCAAAAGCCGGAGCAGGGCGAGGCCATGCAGGAAAAGGCGCTCAAGCTCAACCCCAAGCTTTCGGAATTCTGGGAAGAGCGCGGGCATGCCATCGAATCCCAGCTCACGAATCAGGAGTTTTCGCATTTTGATCTTCAGTTCTACGGCGCCGAGGACCGCGCGAAGGCCTGGGACGCGGTGAAGTATCTCAATGAGATGTACGACCAACTGGGATCGGTGTTTGGGGCGTTCCCACCCAAACATATCCCCGTGATCGTTTTTACAACGGAGGAATTTTTGGATGCCTGGCGCGCGCCTTTCATTGGGGGATTTTTCGACAAGCGCGACGGAAAAGTCCGCATCCGGGTGGACGAGATGCCCGGAGGGGACGAGGAGTTCCGTCACCGCGCGCGCCACGAGTTCACGCACGCGTTCTTGTACCAGCTCTACCCGCACGATCTGCCGTCCTGGGCGTCGGAAGGGACCGCCGAGTTTTACGCGCGTTCAGGCGCCAGCGGTTTTTGGAAGGAGGAGCGCCTGGAGCAAATCCGGAAGATTTGCCGGAACTACGAATGGCTGACGTTCCCACAGATTCAGGAGACGATTTCAACGAAGAAAGGATCAGCGCTCACGATCCAGTTGGCGTATCTGGAGTCGGAGGCGCTGGTGATTTACGCGGCCAAGGAGCGCGGGGATTCCTGGATCCCTAAGGTCATGCATTATCTGCTCGAGCACGGCGGTACATTCGACGCCGCCTACGAGGCTGTTTTAGGAACTAGACCGGAGATTGCCATGGAGCGCCTGCATCACTCTTGGGAATGACGGATCGCTTCGCGAAGCACTTCGGCGAGGTGGAGCGCGCGGCGGCCGGTGGCTTGGTGGATTTGCTCGCGGCAGGAAAATCCGTTGGCGATCACCAGAGTCTCGGGCGGCACGTTTCGCACCGCCGGAAGCAATGAGCGCTCGGCGATCTGCATCGACACGGGGTAGTGGTCCTTTTCAAAGCCGAAGGCGCCCGCCATTCCACAGCATCCCGCTTCGGGGGTTGTGACCTCAAGACCCAACTTCTCAAGCAGAACCTTCTCCATGTCGAACCCTAGGACGGACTTCTGATGGCAGTGTGCTTGCACCAGTGCCTGGCCCGCGAGTTTAGGAAGCGGGTGGGCGTGGTGGGCCAGAAATTCGCTCAAGAGGAACGTTTGGTCCCGGAGTTTCTGCGCCAGGGGATCGTCGGGAAACAGATTGATCAGCTCATCACGAAAAACCGCCGCGCAGCTTGGCTCAAGAACTATAAGGGGAATCCCCGCTTCGATCTGCGGCTTGAGGGCTGCCATGATGCGCCGGAGCATTTTCTTGGCGAGCGGGAGCATCCCGTAATCATAGAGCGGGCGTCCGCAGCAGAGAGAAACTTTGGGAACGATCACCGGATGCCCCAGATTTTCCAGGACCTCCACGGCCGCCCGGGCCGTTTCGGTATGAAAGAAGTTGTTGAAGGTGTCCGCCCAAAGCAGGACAGGGGCGGAGAGGTCCTTTCTCTTCAGCTTGTCCGCTGACACGGCGAGCGTTCCGCTTCCCTTGCGGGAATGAAACCAGGATTGAAACGTCTCTCGGGCCAACGCGGGAAGTTTTCTTTCTTTGGAGATGCCGATCACTCGCTTGATCAGAGAGCTGCAACGGTCATTTTGCGTGAATACATTCACCAGGCCGGGGGCCAGCGATCCTAAGCGCGCCCAGCGGTGGATCCAGCCGAAGGCGTAGGCGGACAAGGGACGCATCCGGCCTTTGTAATAGTGAGAGAGGAACTCCGCTTTGTAGGTGGCCATATCGACGTTTGTAGGACAGTCACTTTTGCAGCCTTTACAGGCCAAGCATAGATCGAGTGCATCTTTCACCTCTTCGCTTTTCCAGCCGCCCGTGAT
>JBGPLV010000069.1:0-8312 GCA_041486625.1 Elusimicrobiota bacterium | reverse complement strand
TTTGCTATGGATGTTCATCGGTGTTCCATCAAACATAACGTTTCCACGTGCGCGGTATGGGGAAACAGATCCACGGCCTGCGCGCTTCGTATCCTATAAAATGGAACGAGATTTTGAAGATCCCGCGCGAGCGATTCCGGGTTGCAAGAGACGTACGCCAGGCGCGGCGGGTTCAACTCCAAGAGCGCCTGGAGCGTCTTGGGGTGAAGCCCGATACGCGGGGGATCCACCACCATGGCGGAGATCTGGACCGAAAGTTTCGAGCCGGGGAGCTTTTTTAGAAATTCAATCGCATCTTCGCAGACAAATTCTGCGTTCGCGATACCGTTTCGCTCGGCATTGTGTTTCGCGTCTTCAATGGCATCGCGGTTGGTGTCGATCCCCACAACGCGGTCGAAGGAGTCTGCGAGCGCAAGCGTAATTCCGCCGGAGCCGCAGTAAAGGTCGACCAAGGCCCCTTCCCTCATCCGGCCTTCCGCCACTGAGTCCTTGGCGGACGCCAGCGTCTTAGTGGCGTCGGTCACCTTCTCCCTAAAGGGAGAAGGCAAGGCCCTGCCCTCGCCCTTTAGGGAGAGGGTCGTCGCGGTAGCGACGGGGTGAGGGGATGCCCATTCCGTGAGCAGAGTGTATAGCTTTTCGGTGCCGCGGGTATTGGTTTGAAAGAACGAATAGGGCGAGATCTGGTATGTCGTCGTATTTAGTTTTTCCGTGATCGTGCCGGGCCCCCAGAGAAGCCGCATATCTTCGGCGCGAGCGACATCGCTCTTGGCATCCGTGATGCCCACCCAGCAGGTCGTGACCAGATCCCGTATCTCATGCTGGAGCGGTGCGACATCGATCTCGTGATGCGCCAAAAGTACGGCCATGCGTTCCCCCGTGTTCTTCCCTTCGCGCAGCACCAGATACCGGAGGTCTCCTTCATGTCGCCGCCGGTGATATCCTTGAAGACCTTTTTCGTGGGCCCATCGACGGACCCTTGTCAGCACTTCAAAGCTGTCGGCAGACATGAGATGGCAGGTTTCCAAATCAATGATCCGGTCAAACCGCCCCCCCTCGCGTAGGCCCAGAACCAGATGGTCGTCCCAAACCGCAAAGGCATATTCCATTTTGTTGCGGTAATACCATTCCTCTGGAGAAGGGACGATCGAGCGCCATTCACCCACTTCGTAAGCGGAAAGGAGTTGCCGGACGCGTTGTTCTTTTTCGCGGAGTTCCTCGGTATATGGAACGGGTTGGGAGCCGGGTTCGCTGCGGCATCCGCCGCATATCCCGAAATGGTTGCAATTCATGCGCAAAATCATCGCATTTTTCCATTGAAAATCGCTGAAACCTGATATAGACCCTGTCCATGCCGCCTATTGAAGACTACGGCCCCATCACTCCTTACCTAGCGGCCAACGATGTCTCAGAGGTCATGGTGAACGGGCCCAACAGAATTTTTGTCGAGCAGGCCGGAAAGCTTAGCCAGGTGGACCGTAAGTTCCCTTCCGAAGGCGAGCTCCTCCGGGTGGTCCGCCAGCTCCTGACCTTGGCTGGAAAGACCCTTTCTCCGCAAATGCCGATGATTGATTGTCGCTTAAGTGATGGGTCGCGCATGACGGTGACGACGCCTCCCGTCACGGCCCAGACCTGTTTTACCATTCGCCGTCCCATGTACCGCGTTCAGGACTTAAATGAATTGATTCAGCGCGGGACGCTGTCAGGTCCTATGGCGGAACTGATTCGCATCGCCGTTCAGATGCGCCTTAATATCTTGATCTCGGGGGGTACAAGCTGCGGGAAAACGACCCTGCTGAACGCAATGGCGGCCTGCATTCCGAAGCAGAACCGCATCGTCACCATCGAGGATACCTTTGAAATTTCTCTGCCCCATCCCAACTGGGTGGCTTTGGAAACGGTATTTCAAGGACGCGGCGAAGGCGGGGCTTTTATCGAAATGCGAGCACTGGTCTCGCACGCGCTGCATCTCCGCCCGGACCGGATTCTTCTCGGCGAAGTGCGCGGCGGCGAGGCTTTGGACGTGCTGCAGGCGATGAACTCGGGTCACGACGGTTCGATGGCCACGATCCACGCAAGCTCGCCCATGGATGTCATCTCGCGTCTAGAAACCCTGGTCCTGATGGCCGGTTATGACATTCCATTGATCGCGATCCGCCAGCAGATTTCCCGCGCGATCCACCTCATTATCCAAATGCGCCGCACGATAGAAGGCAGCCGCCAAATCGTCGCCCTCACGGAAGTAACCGGGGTGCAAGACGGTCGCGTCACCATGCAGGATATTTTTGTGCTCGGGCGGAACCGCGCCGGCCAGGTGGGCTTTTTCCCCACGGGATATACGCCCATCTTTATTCAGCAGGCCCCTGCCCAAGGCATTCAAGTCCCCGGTAATCTCTTCGGCGTCGTTCAACCGACCCAGGCCGCCTAAGGCTCCTCTCTTCTGATTGCTTGAATCTTCCAAAGGTGATATCGTACGAGTGGTCATGAATTGGATTCGGATCTGGATCGGAGCGGCGCTGGCCGCCGCCACCCTTTGGCTTTTTGATATGGGGAACCTCGTTCTGACCCAACGAGTCCTAGTGCCCGAACCGAACCTCATGTGGAATGAGCTTGTTTCCATTTCCGAGTCTCTCGTGGTTCCCAGCCTGGTGATGGGCTTTCTCTTAAGTTGGCTTTATGTTCTGGCGCGTCCCCGGTTGGGACCTGGCCCAAAGACAGCCCTGGTCATGGGTTCTATCGGGTTTGCCTTCGCCAACCCGCAATTCTTCGCGATCACCGTTTGGATTTCCTCCTTCACGGGAGCGCTCATTCTGATCGTGACCTCATGGCTCAAGTTTGCCGCCGCCACCTACGTCGCCGGATGGCAGTACATTGAGAAAGCTCCTTAAATCCCTCCTTTTTATCTTTTGCCTGTCTTTAGGCCGCGCGGAACAAAATCCCCTCGGGTCGATCCAGGGATTTGTGAAATTTCCCGGCGAAACTCCTCCACGAAACATGTTCGCCAACGCCACGGATCACGATTGCCCTCACGGGATCGCACAGACTCATCTGCTCGTCAAGCAGGAGACCCGCGGCTTACAAAATGCTCTGGTGATATTGGAGCGACGCGATCGGCGCGTGATGCCGACGAGGCTTGCGGCCGAGCTCGCGACCGTGGGCTGCCAGCTTTTGCCGCGAGTCCAATGGGTGGCTCTGGGAACAAGCCTAGCGTTGGTCAATAAGGATGGCGCCTTCCATCATCTCCATGCTTATCAGAGGGATAACTCCATGTTCGAAGCGGACCTAACGGCTGGGTCCCCCTCGACCAGGCGGCCCCTGGTGGTTCCCGGGCTCTACAAAATCAACTGCGACAAGCATCCGTGGGAGCGGGCCTGGGTGTATGCGTCACCGCACGATTCGGTGGCCATCACGGATTCCCGTGGCCAATTCACGATGAAAAATGTCCCCATGGGTCGTTACCGGATACGCGTCTGGCACGAAGGGTGGATGGAAAAGGGCAAAGACCGCGATGGCCGCTTAGAATTTCAACCGATGGAGGAAACCCAGGAAGCCAAGGTCCGCTCTGACGCAACGACGCAAGTCGTGCTTGAAAACCTCTCTCCAACTTTCTGAATTTGGTATATATAGCGAATCCGCTATTACTCCGTCATCGTGGCCTTTGCCGCATTTCTGCTCGTCTTGGCAGGGGGAATGGTCACGAGCACGGGCTCGGCGCTCGCCGTCCCCGATTGGCCACTCTCTTTTGGGCAATTCTTTCCTCCGATGGTGGGAGGGGTTTTCTATGAACATGGCCACCGCCTGATCGCGGCGATCGTGGGGTTCCTCACGATGATTTTGGGTGTTTGGTTGTGGCGCAAGGCCCAGGAGCCTCTCTTAAGGAAGGCGGGATGGATCGCCCTCGTCCTCGTATGTGCCCAAGGGATTTTGGGAGGCGTCACGGTTCTTCTCAGACTTCCGGCGGTAACATCCGTTGGGCACGCGTGCTTGGGGCAGATTTTCTTTGCGTGGATGTGCTGCATCGCGGTCGCGACATGGGATGGTGCACGGCTGGGGTCAGATCCAAAAGTGCACTTTGGTGCAAAAGTGGATCTGACCCCAGACGTGCACAAGTTACGGCGGGTGGCTCTGATGACCACAGGCTTCGTATTTTTTCAGCTGATCTTCGGCGCCATTTATCGTCATACCGGTCGGATGCTTCATGTCCATTTCCTGGGGGCGGTGCTCGTTTTCGTTCACGTCGTCCTTCTCTGGAGACGCGTTGGGAAGACGTCGCAGAACGCGTGGCTCTTGCGTCCGTCTCAGGGTCTCTTAGGGCTCGTTCTGGCGCAAATCGCGCTTGGGATTTATACGTGGCAGCGCCCCAATATCCCCAATGCCACGGCCCATGTGGCCGTCGGGGCGCTCATCCTTGCCGGTTCGGCCGTCCTCACGCTCCAGTCCTATCGAAGGCTTGAGCCCTGATGAAAGCCTCTTGGGAAAAGACGCTCATTGTTGTTCTGACCCTGGCGCCCGTGGTCTTATTAGTGATGGCTGTGGCGAATATCGCGCAAAAAGAGAAAGCCATCCGCGCCGCCGCCCAGGTTCATATCGCGATTCCTCCGATCGGCGATCCTCCCAAGACCGATGACCCGAAAATCCTGGCTGGATGGAAAGTGTATACCAGCAAAGGCTGCGTCTTTTGCCACGGACCCGGCGGCACAGGCCACGTCAAAAACCCTAACGCGGTGGGCGGGGAGATGCCTTCCCTGATTAAAGTGGGAGCCGGCTATACAAAGGAAGAACTCGAGCTGAAGATCCGGCAAGGGGTTCAAGAGGTCGGCAAGGATAACCCAAAAGGTCCGAATCCTCCACTCTTTATGCCGAAATGGGAAGAACGATTGACGAAACAGGAGCTGGACGACGTTTCGGATTACTTGCTGAGCCTCTTGCCCAAAGAGGAAAAGGCAGGCTGGTAGAGTGGCCCCAGGCAAAGCGGTTCTGAAAGGCCTTTTGAAAATCGCGCTCATCCTGGGTGCTCTCTACGCGATCGCCCACTTTTTGGGTCCGCGCCTGTCGCCCGCCGATTATCGGGCGTTTCCGGTCACCGGCAGCCGGATCGCGATCTGGGTGGTGGCGGAGCTTCACCTGCTTTTCGCCGCCTTTGTGCTGGGCGTCCCGATGTTTGCGGTGATCACGGAGTACATCGGCATGCGCACGAAGGATCCGCGCTACGACCAACTGGCTCATGAATTCATCCGCCTCATCGCCCTGGCCTTCACGATGACGGCGGCTCTGGGCTCTTTGTTTTTCCTCGGGCTTTTCTTTCTGTATCCCAAGTTTTTTGGGTACATGACGCGGATTTTCCAGCCGACGTACTATCTTTATGCCTCCTTGATTCTGGGCGAGGTGGTTTACACCTACCTCTATTACTATTCCTGGGAGTCCCTCAAGGAGTCCAAAAGGCTTCATTTGACGATCGGCATCCTTCTCAATGTCTTCGGAACACTGATCATGTTCACGGCGGACGCGTGGGCCTCCTTCATGATGAGCCCGGCCGGGGTGGACCCTAGTGGGACGGTTTCCTCGCTGTGGGCGGCGATCCACAACCGCACGTGGATGCCCATCAACGTCCACCGTCTGATCGCCAACGTGGCGTTCGGCGGCTTCATCGTGGGGGCCTACGCCGCTTTTCATTTTCTGAGCGCGCAAACCGATGAGGAGCGCGCGCACTACGACTGGATGGGATATGTGGGGAACTTCATCGGGATCTGCGGCATGATTCCCCTTCCCTTCGCCGGCTACTGGCTTGCCAAAGAAGTCTATGCCTTTAACGAGACCATGGGCATCTCGATGATGGGCGGCATTTTTTCCTGGCTCTTCATCATTCAGGCGGTTTTGATCGGGGTGCTCTTTATCGGCGGGAACTATTACCTGTGGCTGGCGATGGAGCGCATCCCGGGGGCGGAGCGCTTCCGCGGCTATATCAAATGGCTCCTCTCGATCCTAGTGGTTTGCTTCGCCGTCTGGCTCACCCCCCACACGCTCATCATGACCCTCAAGGAACAGCAGGCGATCGGCGGAACCCACCATCCGCTGGTCGGTGTTTTCGGCGTGATGTCGGCCAAAAACACCGCCGTCAACCTCATCATCCTGACGACGTTCTTCAGTTTCATGATGTACTGGCGCTCCAATCTCGTGCTGCCGGCCACGCCCCGGGCGAAGACGCTGAAAGTCCTCGAGTATCTGGTTTACGGCATCGCCGCTTCGCTGGTCATCTTTATCGGGGTGTATGGGTATTTCGTGCCCACGATCGTGCGCGTCGAGAAGCTGTCCCCCGCCCAGGTGGGGACGGTGCTGGCGGCAATGATCCTCCTCGTCGCGATGGCCTCGATGAGCGTCAAAGGGGCGACCTCCCTGGGCGAAATCCGCTGGGGGACGATTCCGCGCCGCGCGCAGTACGCGCTCATTTTGCTGTCCGTCACGATCGTGCTTCTCATGGGGCTCATGGGGTACCTGCGCTCCGCGCTTAGGCTGAACTACCACGTCTACGGGCTTCTGAAAGACACCCATCCCGGGGCCTTCACGCCCAATCTCGGTTTTGCCACCTGCGTCATCGCTGTGGTCGCGCTTTTGTTCTATGGATGCGTCTGTTCGATTTTCTGGCTTGGCCAGAAAACCGAGCGACGGTCTTAATTTATGCGAAACGTTTTTTGGAAGGTCACCGGATTTGTGGTCCTCGTGGTGGCGCTCTTTGTCGCCATCGGCCAGAAGGTGCCGCAGATCGCCTCGTACCCTCCCAAAGAGTTTACGGAAGAGGAATTCCGCAAAATGCAGCAAACGCAACTCATCGAGAAAGGGCGGCAGGTGTTCGGGGTAGGCGGTGAGCGCTGCAGCCAATGCCACATTATTGGACAGGGGACGCCCGGGCGCGGACCGAACCTGCAAGGAGTTGGGGCGCGGGCGGTCGAACGGGCCCGGGAACGGGCGCAGCAGACCGGACGGTCTTACACCGCTGAAGACTACATCATCGAGTCGGTGATGGAGCCCCAGGCCTACCTCGTCAAAGGGTATCCGCCGATCATGCCCAAAGTCTATCTGCCGCCGCTGGATCTTTCGGAAACCGACATCAAGGCGGTCGCGGCCTTTCTCGAGAGTCAGGGAGGAGATGTCACGATCACGAGCCAGACCCAATTAAAGCCGGAGTATTCCCAGCGCATCCGCGCGGCGAAGCTGGCCGGTGCGCAGCCTCCGAAAGGCAATGCCCAGAACGGGGCCGATCTTTTTTATAACCGCATGCGCTGCGTTGGCTGCCATACGGCGGGCGGGGTAGGAGGCCAATACGGTCCGGTGCTGGACGGCATCGGCAACGTGCAGACCGTCGATTACTTGCGGGAGTCGATTGTCAATCCCGATGCGGTCATCGTGACCGGCTTCAAGAAGGGGATGATGGAACCCTACTTCCGCGAGAACCTCACCGACCCCGAGCTGGATGACCTGGTACGGTTTCTCCTGACGCTCAAAAAATAATGAAACGCTATCCACTGGCCATCCCTCTTTTGGTCCTTCTGGCCATCTACGGAGGGCTCAAGCTCGTTGTTCCGCCGCTGCCCTCGAGCCTGATTGGCATCTATATGGCGATGGCGACCATCGCGGTCCTCCTTTTTGTCTCCTCCCGGGAGGATCTGTGGATGTCCTTTGGCCAGTCGCTTCTGGCTCTTTGCCTGGCGCCCGAACGCAAAATCGCCCGCTCCGTTGTTCTTGTGTTTTTACCCTGTGTCGCTGGCTTTTGGGCCTACAGCAAAGTGGCGCCTGAGATGGAACCTCCCGCCGGCATCCGGGTGATTCATCCGGCCCCGCCCGCCCAGATCGATTTTCGCGGCAAGACCCTTCAGATCTCGGGGTTGGAGAATCCCTTGCGCAAGGACAAGGATAAACTGCCGCAGTACATTCAAGAAGGCAAACAAATTTACTTTCAGAACTGTTTTGTGTGTCACGGTGACAACTTAAGCGGGAAGGGCCAATTTGCGCCCGCCCTCAGGCCTCCCCCGGCCAATTTCCAGGATGTGGGTACGATCGCAATGCTTCAGGAATCCTTCGTTTTCTGGCGGGTCGCCAAGGGGGGTCCGGGCCTTCCGCCTGAATCCACCCCGTGGGATTCGGCCATGCCGGTCTGGGAAACGATGTTGACCGATGACCAAATCTGGAAGGTGATCCTTTACATTTACGATGGGACCGGGCACACCCCCCGCACCTGGGAAACGGCGGAGGCCAAAAAATGAGGCGAGGATGGGTCCTTTGGGGATTTCTCGTGGCCTGTCCCTGGGCGCCGGCGGCCA
>JBGPLV010000068.1:0-8332 GCA_041486625.1 Elusimicrobiota bacterium | reverse complement strand
TTCGACAAGGGCAACATCGGCATTGATCAGTGCTTCTTCCAAGAGACCCGGCAAGACATTCGGGTCCCGGCATTTTTTAATGGATTTCATAAAAGCTTGATTTTTATCCTGGAATGTACTGATTCCTCCTCGCTTGCGATCATCGAAAAGTTGAAGACCTTTCTTGATCTTGAGAAGACGTTGTTCAAGACCCTGTCGGGTCCGGACGAACCCAACAGCGTCATAAATGTAATCTGTCCCTGGTATTCCTTTGGGATGATCGCTCGAAAGGTCTTTGAGCATAGCCGAAATCCCTTTTTGCAATGGTGGGACTGGGGCCGCATCGTAGTCTCGAAATTCGAGAGGGTGATCTAGCGTCGGCTTCCCATCACGCAGAATCGAACGTTGATAAAGAATTGCGCGTTTTATGCTGTTTGGCAGTCGGTGCCACAAGCCTGGCGCATGGTGATATAGTGAAACCTTTTCCAGCGCCTTGAGTGTGTAAAGCTGCTCCAAACGCGTAGTTTCCGCAGCAAATTCAGGGAATAAAGTATTGATTATCAGGGCGCATGTGCTTTCGTCTTGAGATATGCGTTCGAAGTATCGGTACATATCCGCTGGAAAATCGCCTAACTCTGGATGATTCTTCAGATCAGAGTAATGTTCAGTTCGAAGCCGCCATAAATCACTCGGCGTAACATCTCCTTTTTCACCCCACGGAACGCGTCTCCTGCGATGAAATACGTTGGACGCAATCTGCAGGACCATATGCCGCATGAATTTTGAATTGTATTCTCGTATTTCCGGCCATGGTGTGCGGAGTATCGCTTTTTCATTTTGGAGACGCTGTAGGTCTTTTGTCGATCGGATCTCGGCCAGTGAGGGGAGCGGTTGAGCGAGGTGACTGAAGTAGCCGAGAGTTTCTAACATTAACCAACGTGGTGTTTTTGGGATTTTTTCCTGTTGTTGCTTGGCTACATAGTATTCAAGAACAGGTCGAGCTGGACGTCCCGTGCTACTGAGTTTCTCCTTAAAGATTTCTGGAGTCTTCAGCTCTAATGCGGATTTTTTGAGCTTGACTGCGAGTTCATCAATCTGCCGTTTTTGCTCCACGGCGAGGGCTGTCTCAACTGCGACCATCCCCAGCGCGACGCCGTCGTCTTGGAGGAAGTGGTCCTCCATATGAGCCCAATGCACCTCGTTGCCTTTCCCAACGACTTCTTCGATAACTTCCTCAGTGATGACTCTACCGACGCTCAGAAGGTCGATGATGGATATCTTTAGGGCCCGCGTCATCGCTTCAAATAGCTCATCCAATTGCTTTATCTGTTCAGGGCTCGGCTGATGGAAACTGCCATCGAAGATTTCGTCTGTATGATCCCCCAGATATCGTTCTTTATGGATTTTTTCTGCTTTATCAAAGACCTTTCTAAATTTAAAACCTTGATCATTCCACTGATATCCTTTGAGTTCGGTAATGACCTCCACCACAATTGGCCACAAATACTCCTCCCCTTCTTGTCGCACTATATCGCGCAAGCTTTTCCATAATTTGACCTCAAGTCGATCCATCTCGTTCTGGTCTTTGGCTTCTCGCGCTTTTTCGTATTTCGACCAGAGTTCCTTGAAATCCTTCGTCCCCGGCGTCTTCGTGCCCATCCCCAGAGGGGCTGACTTTTTTTTCGTTTCATACTCTTTGACCACGCGAGTGGCAGTTTCGTGTGGGTTGGCTTGCCCCACGAGAGCTTTCTTCACCTCTGCCACGAGCTGCACCACGTTGGCCGGGTCCAACTGCAGGCGGCTCTTCGCAGCACCTACGACTCGAGCGGCTGGTCTCGGCAATTTGTACGTGTCCGCCAAATGCTTCAACAGAGCCTCTCCTGACAGCTCGCGTAGAGGCGCGTATTCCGCCTCTTCCATCCTTCGGAAGTCCCGGTCATATTGGAGTCGTTCCATTGTGTTCTTGCGGGCCTGGACCCATTCCTCCCTCGATCGCATTGCCTCGGGTAATTTCTGAATTGCTTCTATCTCAATCGCATCAACGGTCGCAGAGTCATGCGCGGTCTTAAGTTTTTGCAGCAGGTCGGAGAGGGTGGCCTCCCGGGCGGTTGTAACGGCATCGACTTTAGTCGTGACCACCGCCAGACGGGACTGTACGTCCTCAAAACGCGCTCGCCATGCCTCGGGCAGTTTTTCCACTACGGATTCAAGATGAAGAGTCAGTTCTAGTAGGCGGTCCGTTGTGACTGGGTCAGCGAGGATCGCCTCTCCCGTCATAGCCTCAAGCCGAAGTAGCTCTTGTTCGGCAACCGCAATCGGGGCCGTTACGGCAGGTTGTTCGGGCTCACTCTTACGCGCAGGCGGTTCCGTCACCGATTCGTCTTTGGTGGCGAGTTGTTCTTCTGTGGGCATGCCTACACTCCGCGCCGCAGCCAGGTTTTCTGCGATCATTGCTGGTGGTGTTGCCGCCGGTGGCCCGCCTGCTGCTGGGGCAAGAGCTGGTGCTTCGGCGATTGGCGCCTGGATCTCTTCTTGCTCAGCTGGCTCCCCGGCCGAAATCGGGACGATTTCCGGTGGCTGCATGGAGACATGAGCTTGAGGAGGGAATCGCCTTGCCAGTTCTTCCAGGAGCGGGTCGTTCAGCATGTTCGAACGCACGAAACTGAAAATCTTAGCTCGCGCATCAGGAAATGCCTCAGGAAAAGCTTCACAATTCAACAGGATGGTGGCAATCTGTCCGATCGTGTGCGCCGTTCGGCGTACGCTACCGTACTTTTCAATTTCGTCGATGATATCGGTAACCAACTTGGAGACGCGTTTGATTTCGATGGCGATGGCCTCGGTGGCCTGACGTGCTTGTTCGCTCGCAGCCTTGTGGTCCTTTTCGAACTTCGCCAAATCTTTTTGGTGTTTGTGTCGTAATGCCCGCTTGCCGAGATCACGCAACGCTTCGAGCTCTTCATCAGGCGCCGGTTCTGTCGAAAGAGTTTCAGTAGGCGCCGCCTGTGGCTCAGATGCGCCAGGTTCAACCGGCACCGCGGCTGCGGACTCGGCCTGCGACTCGGCCACGACGGCCATCGGTTCCTCCTCTGCCGAGGCTTCAATTTGAGGGGCCGCGTCCACTGGGGCTGTCGCCTCAACCGGCTGAGCCGGGCCCGCGACAGGCGATGGTGCAAACAGGACGTCGACCGGATCTCCAAAATGGTCGGCCAGGAATTTTTGGTATTTCTCTGGAACCGACACGCCCAATTCCCATCGTACGATCGTCGGCGCCGAGACACTTAGACCCTCAATGGCGCCCAGTTCGTCCTGTGTTTCGCCTTTGGCCAGACGAGAGAATTTCAAACGCTCGCCCTGCGGAAGTGCGAGTAACGTTTCTCGCGTTCGCGCACGCTTGACGAACAGATAGAAGGGATCCTCCCCCTGAATCTTGAGGGCACGAGCGAGCTTCGGCCAGTCCGATGCATGTTGGAGGTATGGCTCCTGCCGTTGCTCCATGCGGCGGAGGACCGATTCGTCGACCTGCAGCTGGCCCCGCTCGGCGACTTGCCGGAAGGCTTGCCAGGATAGTTCTCGCAACGCCCGCAAAATTTGACCAAACGTCTGGTCGGGTAATTTTGCATAGACGTGGTGTTCCCATTCCTCCGGATCCCATCCGATGAAGAACCAACTGGCTTCTCTCCCCAATATTGGGCACAAATCATCAAGCGCACGCAGGACTCGTTCGGTGTGGTCAGGTGTCTTTGGCGCGGTCGGGACGATCGGCGCACCGGCTTCAAGTCTCCTGATGATGCCGTGGATGGCGATCCCCCGATTGTCCTTCGCGAGTGACCGCTCAATCGCTCCCCAGTTCAACCCGCGGCATTCCATCGCAATACGTACGCGGTCGCTGATGGCTTGCGAGGAATTGTCACCGCGTCGTTCGAGCGTGACGTCAGAGACGCTTCTGACATGCTGCTGCGCAGAACTCACCGTTCTCCAGCGGCCTTCGAAACTGAGGATGGGGAACCACTGCCGCTGCATCCAGCGAAGCCCACGTTCAAGTTTCACACGATCGTCCAGGAGACGATTGGGACGCACCTTATTCAGCTCGGTGAGCAATTCATCCGTTGTCCAAGCCCGCAGTTCCTGGAGCAACAACAGCTGGTAGACTTCGATCAGCTCCCGCGTCAGCGTTGGAATCGGAGCCGCCTCCTGGCCCAGAACAAATGTGAGGATATGTACAGGACCATTTACCTGGAAGTCCGGCGATGCGGCTAACTCCTCTGGGGGAATCCCGTTCCAGCGGATGGTTTTGTCCAGCGAAACAAACCGGTAGCCCATAAAGTGTCTTTCGTGGGCTTTCATTACGTCAGTGCCTTTAACTTTTTCTTTGCGTTTCATGATCCGAGTAACGGGTTTCGACACCACACCAGATTGAGGGTCTGCCGCTAGTTTATCTAGAAGTTTATAAGCCTTCCTCCAATTGAGCTCCCGAGGACTCCGTTCCAGAATTTCTGGGTACGTCCAATGGGCGTCCGGATTGGAACTCTCTTCTGTCATCTGTTTGAGAATCGCAATGATCTCTTCCGAAGTTGGATCGGCGCCTGTCGGCTTGGCCATCTCTTGCGCGTTGTCGCGGTCGTCCGCTGTACTCAGCATCCACTCGGGGTGGCCGATCGCGTACATGAGGGTGTTCCACACCATGTGGGCGGCGATTGCGGTGGCAAAGCCCCACGCGAGGGAACTCACGTTCCCAGCAATCGCATGGATTAGGAATGCGCCCGTCAGGCGCGCCAGGATCTGATGCGGTGTCTGGCGCTCGCGCCGCTCGTGATAGATCACCGCCGTCAGAGATGCCAGAGGTGAAGCCCAGTAGGCAAGAGGAGAAAAGCGCAACAGATAGTAAATCCCGGGTAGCAACCAGGATTCATTTACTGGTTTTTCTAGGATATCGCGTTGAGAGTCGTAGGCACCGCGTGTGACCGAGACGGCCGCCACGCCGAGTCGGGCTTTGATGGGCGCGTCGCCAGGACGTAGCATCATCCGTAGCATCATGGCGGCGCGGCCGGCAAGTGCCTGCTCCCCAAAACAAGGACGGAGTGCTGTGATCTGAGCCAAATTTAGGGGGTTGCTCAGTCCTCGGAGCTCGGTCCTCGATCCTGCGGTCGCATGGTCCACCAGCATGGCCTGGACCAGTACGAGCGCAATAAAGCGGATGAAGAAGTTTTTTCTCATAGGTTCACGCCGCACGGCCTTGCCGTCCATCCGTACGAGTGTGGGGATTGGATTGATAATCGGGTAACTTGTCCGATGAAAGCGGTGGCATCAGATAGATTTGACGTGCTAATGACCCGACCCACTTGGAAAATCTTTCCACGACCGCGTAGGCCGTCAGCGAAGAAGAACTCCATGCATTGATGGCATGGTCATAAATCTGGGGGGTGCATCCCCCCGCTGTTCGACCGAGATACCGGACGGCCAGACGTACAGGTTCTTGCAGATCCCACAGATCGACGTAGAAAACGAAAGCGTAAAGACCGCTAAATCGGCCGTCGCTTTCGAGCAGGTAGGGAACGACCTTCAGGCGCGGATGATCATCCCACTGAACGTTCACATAAATCCGGGAGCGCCCAAGCGATGAATCCATCGCGAGGGTGGCCCTCATGGTGGACTGGGCCTGAAATTGCAGTTTGATCATGCGGAGGGAAGTCAACGCTGCCTGCGGATCACTGAGAATTTTCAGGAACTCGCCCAACACCGTCATCCGGTCCCGGCGGCGGGAAGTTCCTTTCGCAAGTTCGGGAGGTAATCGAAATCTCAACGAGGTCATCATGATTCGCTCCATCAACGGTTTGAATGCATGCGTAAACGCGGCCGCTGAAAGAAAGCCCGAGGAATCCCAATTATTGGCCGCTCGTTTCAGGCCGTCCTTTAGGTTATCGAACCATCGAAATACCGATTCCTCTGTATCGCACTGGCGGCTCATGGCTGCAGTGGCCTGGTCGGAGAAAATCTTAGGCCCTTCGATGAGAGAGTCGTAATGATGGGCATCGGGCAGACTAAGCGCCTGTGAGGCGAACAACGTTCGATTTCCGAGTTGCACCACTCGACCGGTTCTGCGATATCCGATGTCCGATATCCGACATCCGAAATTAGCCAGCGCTGGTTCCGCCAGAATCGCGTGGACCAGAACGAACGCAATCAAACGGATAAAGAGAGTTGGTTTCATGAGCTTACGCGCCGCGCCGGACCTTCTGCCTCGCGTGGCTGTTGGCCGTCCCAGGGGGTGTTCCCAGCTCCATGACGGGACGTTTCTCCTCGGATTCTGAGATTTCCTTAAAAGACCGTGCTCCTGCGGAAATCAGCATGGCCCTTAATTCGGCTACTTGAGGAATACCGACCAATCGGTCAGCCAACGCCAGCAGCGTTTGAAAGTCCTCGGACCGCTCAGACGCGCGGTCCCGAGGCCGTTTGCTTTGAATAAATGACACCAGCTCCAAATGCAGAGTTTCATCAAAAAACCAAGCGATTTGATCCAAAAGGAGGTCCTTTCGGCCTTTGTTATTCTGGAATGCCCGGAGCATCTGAAGAAGCCGACGAAGGTCCCATCCATCGGCCGTTGCAAGCTGCCAACCCCTCGGACGAACGCGTCGAATGCCCAAAGCTTGTAGGTTTTCAGTTTTGGAATTAATCGCCTTCGACAAACCCAGAACGCGATTGGCTTCCTCTTCAGAAATACGATAGATCTTCTGTGATCCCCGCCGAGGCAGAACTTCTATTTTAATCAGGCCAGACGCCACCCTTTGACGAAAGGCCATCTCATTAATACCGGTACGTTTCGCCAGGACTTCAATTTTCCAGCCGGTGTCGAGGAGCTTTTGATTTCGGTGCAGGTAGCGCGCCAGACGCGCAAATATGTCGAGGTCGATCTCTCTTGAATCATTCCAAAGAGCGCCTGCGCGACCAAACAATTTCTCTGCCTCTTCATCACCCACAATAGCGCTGGGCGAGCGGCACCAATCGGCCAGGGTATCCTCGTGAATGGCAACGCCGTGTGCGCGCAGGACCCGATAAGCGCGCGCGACCGGGATCGCGTGGAAACGCTGCTGGAACAAAGGCGTAAGGCGCTCCAAAGAGACAAACCAGCGTTCGTTTGGATGCCATTGATCCCCCTGCTTCCAGAGAATGACAAGGCCCCAACCCTTGGCTTGGCCTGGGATCTTCAGCTGCTTCAGAATCGTCACGTGGTTTACGCCCAAGAGCTCCGCCGCCTGATCGAGGGATACCAAGTCCGTCAACCACATCGCAACTTCCGGGCTGATGCGGTAACGAGTGTAGCTACGCCCATCAGACGGGGACTTCCGGGATGACATGGTTATTGGAATTTCTCCTCGCCGTCCGAGGTGCATCAATGATTCGTCTCTTAAACCGGCCAATCCAACTTTTTCTCTATGCCTAGCGATATCCGCCGGGGTGTAGGCGGGCTGCGGAGCCAGCGCCTCAGGCGATGGCGCAGATGGTAAGTATTTAAGGATTCGAGGATCAAAGTCATCGGCAAAGATCGCTTCCAGCACATCGATCTCTTTCCATCGTTTTCCTCCCCTTTTTCTCTCAGGGGTCCGCGCTACTAAAGGAACATCGATTCGAGTATGGAGTCCCGGCGCGGGAATTGGTTTTTCTAAATTTGCAAGATGTCGCTCCCATGCAGTTTGGGAACGAAGGCCAGCAACTTCAGCCCACATTTCCATCGCGTGAAGCATGGCACTTTCAAGAAATACCTTTTCCCCGAATTCCTTAAATGCGATGACAAGTTTAAAGTCCTTCTCACCTCCGCGTTTAATGGTTTTCACCTTCCCTTCACCGAACTTGAAATGCGGAACGGTTTGCCCAGTCTTAAAACGAGATTCCCCTTTAAGGAGTAAGGTGTCCCGCCTTGACACAGCATGGACCCGGTCGGCGGCCCGAGGATCAAGAGGGGGGTGGTCTGCCCAGAGACGCTCAGCCAGCGCCTGCTCGGCGAAACAGTTCTGAGGGAATTGTAGGGGCGGACCGCTGTCCGCCCCGACAGATCTCATCACTGCCGTTGCGGCGGGCTCCGCCGCCAGCCACGGGACCAATAACAGCGCAATAAAGCAGATCAGGGGGTTCGGTTTCATCGGTTCATGCGGCGCTCTCGACACCGGATTTGGGATGCGGTGCAGAGCCCGGGGACCCTCGTACGGGTTTGGAGCGTGTCAATTCGCTGGTGCGCCAGGTGGCGATTGGAATACCAGAGAGGCGGGAGAGTTCCTGCATCTCCTCCTCCGAGGGTTCTACACCGGTGTTGCAACGGCCGATGAAGTCGCTGAATCCGTCCCGTTTCCAGGATGTG
>JBGPLV010000067.1:0-8434 GCA_041486625.1 Elusimicrobiota bacterium | reverse complement strand
CTTGAAGCGAGCCATTTTTTCCAGCATCTCTTCCCGGAAGAAATTGCCCCAGATGTCGAGGCGTATTTCGACGATATCGGCTCGCTCGGAGCGCGCCTGCTCAAGAAGGTAAGGAAGGTCATCCCCATCGAGCGAAGCGACCAGGAGGGGCGATGACTTTCTTAAGAGTTCCAAGGTTGCGTTTTTCATAATCCTGAAACGGAGAGCGCCGGATCCAAGATCTCAGGCGGAACGACTTGATGGCTCACAGCTTCTCCGAGTCCTTTCAGCAAGACGAACCGCATGGTGCCGTCTTGCACTTTTTTGTCGCGCGCCAGATACCGGAGGAGTCGTTCCCGTGGGATGGGTCTTTTTACCCGCGCGGGGAGCCCTGCTTTGGTCAGGAGCGTTCCTAAGCGAATTCGGTCGACGGTCTCAAGCCCTGTGAGTTCCTCCGACAACACCCCGGCCACGAACATCCCGATCGAGATCGCCTCGCCGTGCAGGTACTCACGATACCCGTCAGCCGCTTCGATAGCGTGGCCGACCGAATGTCCAAAATTCAAAATGGCGCGAAGCCCCGTGGTCTCGGCCGGATCTTTTTCAACCACCTCTGCCTTGATCCGGGCGCAGCGCGCGATCACGGGCACCCAGTCCGGAGAAAAACCCTTCGCGAGCCGGTCGATCTTGCGTTCGAGCAGCCGAAAGAGCTTCCGGTCACGGATCGCCCCGTATTTGATCACCTCCGCCAGCCCGTTTCGCCAGTGTTTTTCAGGCAACGACTTGAGTAGCGCAGGATCGATCCAGATGAGGCGCGGATGATAAAAAGAGCCGACTAAATTCTTCCCTTCCGGAATATCAACGCCGGTCTTGCCGCCGATGGAAGCATCGACCTGGGAGACGAGCGTCGTGGGCACCTGGACATAAGGAATTCCCCGCAAATAGGTCGCCGCGACAAATCCGGTGAGGTCCCCGACCACTCCGCCGCCCAGTGCCACGAGCCAGGACTTCCGCTCAAAGTTCGCGCGGGCCAACGTCCGGTAAAGCTTCTCCGCCTGTGCGAGCGTCTTGGAGCGCTCCCCGGAAGGAATACGTACAAGACGCGCGTCAAACCCCGCTTTCTTCATCCCCGCCGCGAGTTTCTTGCCATAGAGGCCGGCCACAGCGGCGTCTGCCACGATCAGGACCTTGGCGTTGTCCCGCGCTTCTTTCGCCAGGGCGCTCGGGAGGCGGGCCAGAGGCTCGCCGATGACCAGTCGACTTAGGCCTGCCACTTCGGGGAGACCTTTTGAATAATTTCCGTCGCGACCTGCGCGATCGTTTTGCCGTCCGTGTCGACTTGGACGGGACACAAATTATAGATGGACTGCCTCTCTTTCATGAGACGTTCAACCTTTTGTTCCACGTTCTCGCCATCCAAAAGCGGCCGTGTCAGGTCCTCCTTCAACCGTTCCAAAAGAGTCCCCATACGCGCTGTTAAACAGATGAGAATTCCGTTTTTCTGGAGTTGTTCGCGGTTTTTGGCATTCATCAGCGCTCCGCCGCCCGTAGCGATCACCGTTTTGTCCTGCCCCGAAATTTCCGCGATCACATCGCTTTCCAATTCGCGAAACGCGGTTTCGCCCTGCGCGGCGAAAATATCCTTAATGGTCTTGCCCGCCTTCTTGGCGATCGCCGTATCGACGTCGACGAAAGTCGCGTGAAGCTCGGTCGCCAGATGTCTCCCAACGGCAGTCTTGCCTGTTCCCATGAAGCCGGTGAGGACAATATTCATATTTAAACAACGTCATCCCCCGCGGTTGTAGGCGGGGGATCCATTTTGGCGACTTGGCTGCGGGCGGCTCCCGCCCATGCCGCCGTGATGACAAATTCCAGCCACTCCAAGCGCGCCGCAGGCGTGGTTGCCTGCCAACGCTCCTGATCCTCCCATGAAAAATACTGAAGGACCCGCTGGGGTTCAGGCGGCGTCATGATCCTTTTCTCCGCTCCAGCTCATCCAGGGCCGCAATGTCCTGCAAATCCTGCACGCGTCCCGCCGCCTGCTTCAGGGTCTTTAAATCCTGGCTCGAAGCAATATTGATCGAGATGTCTTCCACGGGAACCCGGACACGGCGCGCGTACAGCCCTTCGAAAGGGATGGGTTCTTTGGTGAACACATCCACCAATTCCTGGACGCGTTTTGAATGATGAAGAGAAAACACGCGCATTCCCTTCGTTTCTATCCATTCCTGGCGCTTGGCGGGATCCGCAAACTGCTCGAGCGGTACGGGAATTTTTGCTCGATATCCCAGTCCGTTGACAAGATCCAAAAACTTCCGGACATTGGCGCTATCCAAGGAAACGACGAGATCCAAATCCATCGTCGCCCGTACGAAACCGTGCAGCACCACCGCCACGCCGCCCACAACAACATAGCGGATGCCTTTTTCTTCCATTGCTTTCAGCAATTCAAGATAAATCATGCTGCCTTAAGCGTCCTCAAATTGCATTTCACGGCAAAGAAATCTCAAACCATTCAGGTTTCTGATCACCCATTCCTTCCATAGCAGCGTTTATTCGTGATACGAGAAGACGCTTATAATCCAAAGCAACGCCTTCGATTTGCACATAGTTTGAAATCGCCAACTCTTTTGAAAGATCAACTGTCACTTGCTTGTTTGCATCAAATAAATACAACGGCTCAGTAATAACATAGCGCGAGTCCGGCGTAATATAAGCCCAAGCTGTGAAACCCTGATCGATTCTGATTTTCTGTCCATTCTTTTCAAAGATTAAAAAGTATCGTTCAAAGTCTCCTGTATCTTCATTAGCGGGTTCGAACTTAAGACTAAAAGTGCCATTCGGCGCTTGAATTCTTTGCAAATGATGTCCATTGATCGCTTTCGCTTTTTGCCACCCGGAAGAGTTGATCAACGGATTCGAATTAAGCTCTCTCTTTCCAACAGACTGCGAAGAAGGCACGACGCGTGACTGCCTTACGACCTTATTTGCTGCAATACTGTTCCTATGAATCAAAACGATGAAAGATGTTGCTAGAAGACTCCCAAGAAAAACGATTGCCCCCCTCACCCCCAACCTCTCCCGCCCTGCGGGGGGAGAGGGGATTTTAAGAGAGTTATCGCGCTTTGGTATAGGTAACATAACGGTCGTAGTTATCCTTCATCTCGCGTAAGCTGTCGCCGCCGAACTTCTCGCGCATGGCATGCGCGATCTCGAAAGCGGCGATCGCCTCCGCGGCGACGCCAGCGGCCGGGACGGCGGTCACGTCCGATCGGATCACCTCGGCCTTGAACGGTTCCTTGGTCTCCACATTGACCGACTGCAAGGGCTTCATCAAGGTGGAAATGGGCTTCATCGCCACCGAAACGACGATCGGCTCGCCCGTGGTCATGCCTCCCTCAAACCCTCCGGCGTTGTTGGAGTTGCGGTAAAACCCGCGTTTCTTGTCGTAAAAAAGCTCATCATGCACCTGGCTGCCCGGCTTGCGCGCCATGTCGAAACCCATGCCGATCTCAACACCTTTCATGGCTTGAATGGACATCATCGCCCGGCAGAGCCGCGCTTCCAGTTTACGGTCCCAATGGACATGGCTGCCGAGGCCCACCGGACACCCTTTAATGATCACACTGTAGACGCCGCCGCAGGTGTCTCCCGTGGCTTTGGATTTATCAATCAGCTCGATCATCGCTTTCTCCGCCACGGCGTCGGGGCACCGGACGGCCGAGGCTTCCGTGCGCTCGATGAGTTCTTTGAAGTCAGCTGGAAGGCTCGTCGCGCGAACGGATCCAATTTCACGCACGAAAGATTGGATCACGATCCCGAAGGCCTCAAGTAGTTTGCGGCAGACCGCGCCGACCGCGACGCGGGCCGCTGTTTCCCGGGCCGAGGCGCGCTCCAGAATGTCTTGGGCGTCCTTCCGATCGAACTTCAGCATCCCGACCAAATCGGCATGCCCCGGCCGTGGCTTGATGACGCGCTTCGATTCATCACGGTCTTTCGGATCGGCCGAGAGGAGCTTTTCCCACTTCTCCCAATCTTTGTTAAAGATGGTCATCGCGATGGGCGAACCGAGTGTTTCCCCCCAGCGGATCCCGCTTGAGACCTGAACTTTGTCCGTCTCAATCGCCATGCGCGCGCCGCGGCCGTAGCCCTTCTGGCGGCGCGCGAGCTCTTTATTGATGTCCTCTTCGGTCACCGAAACGCCCGCCGGCATCCCTTCCAGGATGGTCGTCAGCGATCGCCCGTGGGATTCTCCTGCCGTTAAATAACGAAGGGTCATTTGATGAATTTCAGCGCGTGCTCGACCGCGGTCTTCATGACTCGGAAGGGCGCCCGCTTTCCCGTAAAGATTTCGAAGGAACGCGCCCCCTGCGATACGAGCATTCCCAGGCCATCCAAATTCTTCAAGCCGCGCCGTTTGGCCATCTTGAGGAGCGAGGTTTCACGGTAGACCAGATCGAACACGAAGAGCTTGCGGTGAAGGCTGTTCGGGTTGATGCCGAGGCGCTCGCTCCCCTTGAGCCCCACGGAGGTGGCGTTCACCAGAAGATCGGATTCCCGAATGAGCCAATAGAGAGCGCGCGACTCGTCCAGCGCTACCGGCAGCGTTTCCCGATCAAAGTTGCGTTGGACACGCTTGGCCAAAATCTCGGCGCGGGTCTTGTTGCGGTTGGCGATCACAAGCCGTCTCACTCCAGCGCTGGCCAGAGCCACCGCGACGGCGCTCGCCGCCCCGCCCGCCCCCAAGACAACGACTTTTTTCCCGGCCGGATCAAAATGACCGTCTTTCTGCAGCGACAAAAGAAAGCCAGATCCATCGGTGTTGTACCCGTAGAGCTTTCCGTTTTTTTGAACGATCGTATTGACGGCGCCCACCTGCTTGGCGGAGGAATCCAGCTCGTCCAGGAACTCGATGACGCCGCCCTTGTGAGGGACGGTGACGTTGACACCCGAGACGTTCAGCGCGCGCAGAGACATCGTCGCCTTGCCCAGGTCCTCGGGTTTGACCATGAACGGCACATAAACCGCGTGGATCCCGAGCGCCTCAAAAGCCGCGTTGTGCATGATGGGCGAGAGCGAATGCTCCACCGGGTGGCCCATAATGCCGAAGATCTGTGTATTGCCGAATACTTTCATGTTAACTCCTTTTTACTGCCTCACCCAGCCTATCGGTGCCCTCTCCCGACGGGAGAGGGACGGGCGAAGCCCCAGGGTGAGGCTAGGAACCCCCGACGGACACGCCGCGGATCCAGAGCGTGGGCGACCCGAGCGACCCTGAAAAGATCAGGTCATTTCCGACCGCTTCTACGTTCTTAAGTAAATCCAGCAAGTTCCCTGCGATCGTCACGCCGCGAACCCCGTGCGTCCTCCGTCCATGCTCAATGCGCTCACCCATGATGCCGAGCGAATAGTCGCCCGAAACGGTATCCACGGTATGAAGTCCCATGACGTTGCGCACGTAGAGTCCCGATTCAATGCCGGACACCAGGCTCTCAGGCGATTTCAAGCCGGGCTTGATGAAAAAATTGGTCGTCTCCGGCTCCGGCAACCCCTTATACGAGGCGCGTCCGGCGTTTCCGGTCGAGCGCTTTTTCGCTTTGCGCGCCGAGAGGCTGTCGTACAAAAATCCCTGAAGCACTCCCGCTTGCAAGAGTACCGTCGTCTGCGTGGGCAGGCCCTCCGCGTCATGGGCGGAACTCCCCAGCCCGCGCTTCAGCCGCCCGTCATCCACGATCGTCAGGCAGGGCGCGCCAATCTGTTCCCCCACCCGGGTCGCGAGAAACGACTTCCCTTTCAGGACCTGGTCGGCGCGCAAGGCGTCGCTCAGGAGCTCCAGCATCTCCGCCGCGACAAAGGGATCGAGCAAAAGATCATACCGGCCCGAGGGAACTTGTTTCCCTCCCAAAAGGGCCAGAGTATTTTCAACCGTCTTATCGATAACCCAGTCCGGCTTTAAATCCGCAAAATGCCGAACAGCCTGAAACCCATAGCCGACCTGGGTTTCGTTCCCCTCGAGAGCCACGCAGGCCAAACTAAAGCTGACGCTCGTCCCGGCGCCTTGCGCGGAAACCCCGAGATTGTTCAGGACCGCGGACTCATAGCAGCTTTCGCGGTAGCTGGCCCGTAGGACCTTAGTCAGGCGTCTGTCGCGTTTTTTGACCTCGGCCTCGACCGAAGCTAGGAAGCTTGACCGTTCCTCATAGGAGCCCGATGTGAGGCCAGGATCGACAAGCTCCAGATCCACTACCGAACCTGCCGACACAGGCTTCGGCAACTCTAAAAAAGGATCGGCGGCGGTGACCTGAGTGGCGCTGATTGCGCTATCCCCAAGCCAGGCAAGAGCGTCGGGATCCGTTTTATTGGTCGAGCCAAACCCGAGCTTGCCGCCGTCAATGACACGAAGACCGATTCCCTGGCTTTGGTTGATCGCGAGATTTTCCGGCTGCCCCTCGCTCCATTCCTGTGTCCGGCTTTCCGAACGGACCACATACGCTTCCGCTTGGACCCCGGACGAACCTGGTCGCCGCGGCGACCGCTTTCGCACGGTGTCTAGAACTTGTCCGCCTAAAGTCAAAAGCGTCATCGAATCGGCGTCGTATAACCGAGCGCAAGCAGGATAAATCCGATCGCAATTAAGAAACTGCCGATCCTTTTTCCATTTAAAAGAACATGAGAATCCTTAAACAAAGTTTCGCGCATAAAAGCGTTTAATCGCAAGATTGCTTTTGGGTCTAGTAGGTACCCGACTCCAAGGACAACCAACAAAAACCCTAAGGACAGCCGGAGCAGGAACACGTCGAGAAATCTATCAAAATCCGTCGGGAAGAGTCAATGAAAGACCTTTGCTATAATGCCCGCGTGAAACTATCCGCAAAACATAAGGAACGATTTAAGAAAATAACGCGTAAATACGAGGGGAAAGCGATCGGGTTTCGCATGGATGAGATCCGCCTCCCAGACGGACGGGTCCGGATTCGTGAGTATATCACCCATCCCGGAGCGGTCGGGGTGCTTGCTTTTGAAACCCCTCACAAGATCCTTCTCGTAAAGCAATTCCGCTACCCCGTGGGGGAATTTACTCTTGAGATTCCGGCCGGAAAGCTGGCTCAGGGAGAAGATCCAATGGATTGCGTGCGGCGCGAGTTGGAGGAAGAGACCGGTTTTGTCGCGAAGAAGATCCGAAAGCTAACGGCTTATTGGCCTACGGCGGCCTTTTCCCAAGAAGTCATCCATCTCTACCTGGCCGAAGGCTTGCGGCCGACCCGGATGAACCCCGATGACGACGAACTCATTGAGCTTGTTCGCGTCTCGCCGAAGCGCTTGGAATCCATGATCCGCCAGGGCCAGATACGCGACTCCAAAACATTGATCAGCTTTCTCGCCTGGCGAGCGTTGTAAGCGCGTCCGCGAGCCGCGCGCGCGCGAGTGCGCTTTGCTTTTTCAATTTCCACGCGAGCGGCCACACTTTAGGGTTTAAAAGGCGGAGACCCATGCGCCAGAATGAAAAGGCCCCGTTTGCCCCGAAAAGCGGAGTCAAGTCATCCATGAATTCGTCACTGACCACGCGAAGGACATGGATGGGGACGCCGCGCCGGGTCCCCGACTCAATCACGGCCTGGGTTTCCATATCGACGGCCACGGCATTGGCCCGCTCGGTCAGCGCTTGGCGCTCTTGGGGAGTGCGCGCGGGCCGATCGACAGTGATGATACGGTCGGTCACTAAATCCCCTACTTTCAGTTGAGGGACCAAAGCACCGCAGTATCCCATCGAGACAAGTTCTTTTGCTCCTGAGGCCACCAATCGATCTGCCGCTTGGCCTGCGGCCCGGCGTCCCACACCCGACACACAAACAAAAACAGTTCGATGATCGATCTCCGCACGAAACAAAGCCCTGCCAACGAGCTTAAATCCAAAACGGCGCAGCACGTCCCGGGCCTCCCAACGCGTTGGGATGACGACACCTAACGGTTTATTTTCGGACATATCCATTTTCCCGAAACCATCGCACGGCCTTCTCGATGGCGGTTTCGATCGGGGTTTGCGGAAGGCCGAGCTCTCGGACCGCTTTGGAAGCGTCATAGTACATCGGTTCATGAGCCATGCGGACGCCATCGAGGGGAATCGCCGGCTCCCGGCGTGTCAGGTACGAGAGCCCCGTGCTCACCGCTCCGGCCACATAGGCGATGGCGTAGGGAATTTGGATGCGGGGCGCGGGACGTCCGGCAATTCGCGCGAGCATCCCCAAGAAATCTTTCAGGGTCATATTCTTGTTGCCGAGGATATAGCGCTCTCCCGCTTTCCCCTTTTGGGACGCCAGCCAGTGGCCCGCGGCGACGTCTTCGACAGCGATGAAGTTGAGGCCGGTATCGACATACCCCGGCATGCGTCCGTTTAAAAAATCGACAATCATTTTTCCCGTGGGCGTCGGTTTAATGTCATGGCTGCCGATGGGGG
>JBGPLV010000066.1:0-8443 GCA_041486625.1 Elusimicrobiota bacterium | reverse complement strand
CTCTTGGACAATGCGTCCGGTCAGTTCCTGAAGCTTGGGCTCGCTGGGGCCTTCCATCATGACGCGCAAAAGAGGCTCCGTGCCCGAATAGCGCACGAGCACGCGGCCGTCTTTCCCCAGCTCACGCGTGGCGCGGTCAATTTCCGCCTGGACCGCGGGACATGCTTCCAGCGGCTTCTTTTCCCGGACGCGGACGTTTTCGAGCACCTGGGGATACTTCACAAAGAGCGTCCGGATCCAGGACAGCGGTTTTCGCCGCGCCTGCAGCATGCTTAAGATCTGAAGCCCGGTCAAAAGTCCGTCTCCGGTCGGAAGAAGATGATGAAAAATGACATGGCCCGATTGTTCCCCGCCGATGACGCCGCCGCACTCTTCGAGTTTGTCGGAGACATACCGGTCCCCGACCGGTGTCACGAGAGGGTCAATGCCCCAAGACCGGAGGGCTTTCATAAGGCCGAGGTTGGCCATCACGGTGACCACCACCAGATTGCCGGCTAAACGGTTTTCCTCCTTCAAGCAGCGCGTGGCGCAGGCGATGACATAGTCGCCGTCCAAGATTTCGCCTTTCTCATCGCAAAGAATGATGCGGTCGGCGTCGCCGTCAAAGGCCATCCCCCCATGCGCCTTTTTTCGCCGCACCAGTTCCTGCATCTTTTCCGGGTGCTGAGAGCCCCATCCCGCGTTGATGTTGCGTCCATTGGGCGAAGCCCCGATGGCGATGACCTGAACACCGAGACGGCGCAGAAAAGCAGGCGCGATCTTGGAAAGCGCCCCATGCGAACAATCGACCACCAGCCTCAATCCCTTAAAAGAGGTCCGAGGCGGGAGGGAACGTTTCAGAAAATCAAGATAATCCTGAATGGCTCGGGATTCTTTGCGGAAGGCGACTTTGGAGGGTCTGGGATCGATAATTTCTGTTACGCGCTTTTCAATGAGGCGCTCCCAAGCGTCGGGGCACTTGCGGCCGAGGGGACTGAATAGCTTGATGCCATTAAATTCCGCCGGGTTATGGGACGCGGAGATCATTACGCCTCCCATCATCTGCTTCTTGGGCACCAGATATGCTAAAGACGGGGTGGACGTGACACCCACATCGAGCACCTGGACCCCCTCCAGAGCGGCCCCTTCGGCAATAGCCTGGGTGATCCATCGGCCGGACTGGCGGGTGTCACGCCCGAGAAGAAAAATGGGCTTGCGGTCGCGGACTTCCTGGCGGTACACACCAGCGGCGGCAGCCCCGAGTTTGCGCACGAAGGGTTTTTGAAGAGGGAATTCCCCGGCGACGCCGCGGACGCCGTCTGTCCCGAAGAGAACCGGCGCTTGGCTCATCCCGACGCTCTTAACTTCACAAAAATCCAAACCAACATCGCCATAATGAGCGCCAGAAGTTTAAGTTCCCAATTTTCCTTCCAGTCATGCATGGGTTGGAGTCCATGAACTCTTATTTTTTTCCGCGCGCCTTTCGTAAAGCTCCCGCAGATTTCGCCGCAAGTCTTCCACCGTGAGCTCGCGCTCCAGACGCCCGGCGCGGGCCAGAGACAACACGCCGGTCTCTTCTGAAACGACAACCACCCAGGCATCGGTGAATTCGGAGAGGCCCACGGCCGCACGGTGACGGGTGCCTAATATTTTGGCGAGGCTGGGATCGTTGGACAAGGGCAGAAGACACCCCACAGCCACCAGGCGGTCATTTTGAATAATCGCCGCTCCGTCATGCAGCGGGGAACGATAGTGGAAAATGGCCATCAGGAGTTCTTTGGAGATTTCTCCATTAATCATGGTCCCCGTTTCGGCGTAATTGCGCAGCCCCACATCTTGTTCCAATACGAGGAGTATCCCCATCTGCCTCTGCATCGCCTCTTGAACAGCTCCGATAATTTCATCCACAAACGAGAGACGACCGGGAATAATCAAGCGGCCCAGCGGCCGGCTACCCAAATGAGCCAGCGCCGTCCGAAGCTCGGGCTGAAACACGACGGCCAAAAGAACGACCGCGCCCGACCAGAAATTTTCGAGGAGCCAAGTCGCCGCCGGAAGCTTCAAGAAATGCCGGATGACAAGCGTCATCCCCATCAGGACGGCGAGGCCCATCACCACCTGAACGGAGTGTGTGCCCTTGATAAGCAAAAGAACCTGGTAGAAAACGAAGGCGATCAGCAAGATATCGATCGCCGGCAAAAGATAGGTAGACCACAGCATCTGAATCATCATGACGCCTGGATCCCCTCCCAGATTTGGAGAGCGCGTCGTGTGGGTCCCACATCGTGCACTCGCAAGCCTCGCGCGCCTTCTCGAACCGCCCAAAGCGCAGCGGCCAATGACCCTTCGAGGCGGTCCTCCGGAGGAAATGCCTCACCCAGCCTAGCGGTGCCCTCTCCCGATGGGAGAGGGCCGGTGCCAACCCGGGGTGAGGCTAAGAGCTTCCCAATAAATGATTTCCGTGAAACTCCCACAAGAAGCGGTCGTCCCAAAGACAAAAATTCTTTCAAATGCTTTAAAATCGTCAAATTATGTTCCAGTGTTTTCCCAAAACCGATTCCGGGATCCAAAATCACGCGATCCTCATGAATGCTATGACGAGTAGCAAACGCCAAACGTTCCTCAAAAAACCGTTTCACCTCATCCATGACATTCTCATAAGAGGGATGGGCCTGCATCGTCCGAGGCGTTCCCTGCATGTGCATTAGAACAACGGGAGTCCCGGATTCGGCCATCACCTTCGCCATCGCCGGGTCGTGACGCAAAGCCGAGATGTCATTGACGACGCCCACGCCGCGCGCAATAGTCTGGCGGGCGACCTCCGCCTTTTGTGTATCAATGGATAGCAGAATTTCGGGCCACCGAACATAGATTTCGTTGATCACCGGCAACACACGCTCAAGTTCCACGGATGCAGGGATTTCTTCGGCACCGGGCCGGGTTGACTCGCCCCCGATATCGATGATGTCAGCGCCTTCTTCGATCATCTCTTCCGCCAGGTGAAGGGCCGCTTCACTTTGGGCCGCGCGCGAGCCGGCATAAAATGAATCGGGGGTGGCATTGAGCACCCCCATGATCCAGGTCCGACGGTTATTGAAGAGGAAAGAAAGGTCAGGCGCTAGCGACTGCTCCGCCACCTTCACGGATAAGGGAATCGACTTCTTCACTATCTAATATCTCCTTTTCCATGAGCCGTTCCGCGAGCCGGTCGAGCTTCGACCGGTTGTCCGCAAGAAGCTTTCGGACATAGGTCATCGCATCCAAGATCAACTGTTTGACTTCCGTGTCGATGAGCTGGGCTGTTTCATTGGAGAAAGTGCGTTCACGATTGAAATCGCGCCCTAAGAACACTTCTTCTTCCTTTTTACGGAAGGTGAGCGGTCCCAACTTATCCGACATGCCGAACTCGCAGACCATTTTCTGGGCCAAGTCGGTTGATTTGGCAAGATCATCACAGGCGCCCGTGGTGATTTCTTTGAAGATGAGCTCTTCGGCGGCGCGCCCTCCCAAAAGCACGTACAGACGGCTTTTAAGTTCCGTCCGGCTCGTGAGATACCGGTCCTCTGTGGGGAGCTGAAGCGTGTAACCGAGAGCGGGCCCGCGGGGAATGATGGATATCTTATGGACGGGATCGGTCCCGGGCGTGAGCTTGGCGACGAGTGCATGGCCGGATTCATGATACGCGACGATTTTTTTCTCGCGCTCGGTGATCATGCGGTTCTTACGTTCGGGGCCGGCGATGACCCGCTCTATGGCTTCCTCAAGCTCCGGAAGCTCCACGTAGGGCTTGTTCCGGCGGGCGGCCAAAAGTGCCGCTTCATTGATGAGATTGGCCAAATCCGCCCCTACAAACCCGGGCGTGCGCCGAGCGATGACCTTAAAGTCCACCTCAGGACCCAGCTTCACCAGCTTGGCATGAACACGCAAGATTTCTTCGCGTCCGCGCAAGTCGGGCGACGGGACCGTGACGTGCCGGTCGAAGCGACCGGGGCGGAGTAGCGCGGGGTCCAGTACATCGGGGTGGTTGGTCGCGGCGATCAAAATCACTCCTTCTTTGGTGTCAAAGCCGTCCATCTCCACCAGCAGCTGGTTCAAGGTCTGTTCGCGTTCGTCATGGCCGCCGCCGATCCCGGCGAAGCGGTGTCGTCCGACCGCATCGATTTCATCGACGAACAAGAGACACGGAGCGTTTTTGCGCCCCTGGTCAAACAGGTCACGCACACGACTGGCGCCTACCCCGACGAACATCTCCACAAATTCGCTCCCCGAGGATGAAAAGAAGGGGACCCCCGCTTCGCCGGCGACGGCCTTGGCCAAAAGCGTCTTTCCTGTGCCCGGCGCGCCGTACAACAGGACGCCTTTCGGAATTTTGCCGCCCAGTTTTTGGAACTTGGCGGGGTCTTTCAGAAACTCAATGATTTCCTGTAGTTCTTCCTTGGCTTCATCACAGCCCGCGACGTCCGCGAAGGTGATCTTGGACTTTTTGCCGGATTGGAGCTTTGCCTTCGAGCGGCCAAAGGCCATCGCCTGCTTGCCGCCACCCTGCATCTGGCGAATCATGAGAAACCAAAAGAAGAGGAAGACGAGCGCGGGCCCGAAATTCATGATCACGGCGCCGAACCAGTTGCGATCGCTTTCCCCCTTGTAGTCATGGACTTTATTGCGCTCTAAATCATCAATAAGGGACGGGTCGTTCAGCGGCACCGTGCGGAACTTTTCTTCTTTCCCATCGGCGCGCGAGACGCCTTGGATGAGATCCGGCCGCACCACGACGTTGACGATTTGCCCGTCGTGAAGCCGTCGCTTAAATTCGGAGTAACTGATTTCGCGATCCAAGCTGGCCGACCGGGTGGCCTGGAAAAGAATAAAGAGGCCCCCGAAGAGCATTAACCAAATCATGAAGCCGCGCCAATTTTTATTGTTCATTTTGTTTTCTGTTGTAGTCCCACTAGTTTATTCTTCTCACGCCGCACACGCCAACGTCCCGGAAGCTTAAGCCAGGCCGTCCCCCCGGGCGATCGCGCCAATTGGAGGACTTGTTCGATGTCCTGGAAAGATAACCCCGGAAGAACGTGGCGTAAGATCCGTCGACTAAGCGCTTTATGATAGCCTAAAAGCTTTGGCAAAACAACCGTGAATCTTTGACCGTCCTTTCGCACCGTTTTGCGCGATTCCCGCAAGACCCGGCTGTTCCAAAAATCTTCTTCATGCCGGAAAATGTCCGCCGTCTGGAGTAGCCGCTCCGCCAGACCCGGGTTGAGCTTTTCCAAGTAGGGTAACGCAGCGTGCCGAATCCGGTTCCGCGCAAAACGCAGAGAATCATTGGTCGGATCGTTCCGATGGGGGAGAGAATTGTGCTTTAAATACCGCATGATTTGATCTCTTCGTACGTTTAAGAACGGACGAATAATCACACCGCCATTCATCTGATTGAGTCGGCGTACAGCAGGGATTCCGGCCAAGCCAGTGGGCCCCGCGCCGCGCAGGAAATTCATGAGCACGGTTTCCGTCTGGTCGCTGGCGGTATGAGCGATGAGAATGGCCGCGCACCGGCCTTCTTTCGCCATCGCGGCAAGCGCCCGGTAACGCAGATCCCGCGCCGCTTCTTCCAAACCCAGGCCATGGGCCTTGGCATACGCTTTAACGTTGACGCGCTTCACCCTGTAGGGGATTTCCCACCCACGGGCCAGGCGTTCCACAAAGCGCGCGTCGCGGGCCGAACCTTTGCGCAGCTGATGATCCACATGACCAATGACCAGGGAATAAGGCTGGCCGCGCAGAAAATGGGCTAAGGCGACCGAGTCCGGGCCGCCGGAGACAGCCACGAGGAGCCGCGAACCGGCAGGAACTTTCGAACGAAGGAGGGTGGCCGCTTGCTCTTGCCAGGACATGGGATGCGGGGCCTTATTTGGATTGGCTGCTGGAATGCCCAGGGAAAACGCTCGCGCCCGGATTGAGGTAGGCCGCGGCGTTATTGACGGCCACGGCGGCTTCCCCAAAACCGCAGGCGATCAGCTTCACTTTGCCGGGATAATGGGCCACGTCACCCGCCGCGTAAACGCCGGGCAGGTTCGTTTCCATTTTCGTCGTGACGGGAATGTCATTTCCTTGAAGCGTTAATCCCCACTGGGCCAGGGGCCCGACCGTGGCGTCAAACCCCAGGCAGGCGAGCACTTCATCGGTCGGAAGCATCTCTTCCGCCTGGGTCTTATTGTTGACAAGGACAACCGCTTCCAGATGCTCCTTGCCGCGCAGTTCCTTGACTTCATAGAAAAGCTTGAGAGTGACGCGTGATTTCTTGAGCTGCTGCACGCTTTCTTCATGCGCGCGAAAACCATCCCGCCGATGAACGAGCGTCACGGAAGCCGCCCGGGGTTCCAGGTTCAGGGCCCAGTCGACGGCCGAATCGCCTCCTCCCACAATCACCACGCGCTTGCCGAGGTATCGTTTAATCTCCGGCACGAAATAGGCCAGGCCCTTCCCGAGAAAGTGCTCCGACCCCGGTGCGGGGATCTTCTTCGGATTGAAAGCACCCACGCCGATCGTGATCAAAATGGCTCTCGACCGGTGATAGCCCTTCTGAGTCGTGAGTTCATAGGCCGCATCCACTTTTTTGACCTGCTCGACTTTTTCGCCCAGGCAAACGGTAGGGTGATACTGCAGCGCTTGCTCCACCAGATTTTTGACGAGGTCTCTTCCGTAAATCTTGGGGAATCCGGCCACGTCAAAAATGTTCTTCTCGGGATAGAGCGCGGTGACCTGGCCGCCCAGCTCTTCCAGGCTGTCAATAATCTTCACTTTGAGGCTCCGAAAGCCGGCGTAGTAGGCCGCAAAGAGCCCCGAAGGCCCGCCGCCGATGATGGTGAGGTCAAAAAGGTCTGCCATTGCGATTGGATTTTACAAAATGGTGGGTTCAGATGTGGCCCTCTCCCGCCGCAGGTGGGAGAGGGTGGAGGGTGAGGGCTCAGCCGTGCCCTCATCCCCACCTTCTCCCGCCCTTCGGTCGGGAGAAGGAGCTTAAGATGCGCTTTGTCTGCCTTTCGCAAAGCGCGACTTTTGCTCGGCCAGCACTTCATCGAACTTCTTTTGCTGGTCCGGGTTGAGGATCGCCCGGATCTTGTTGTCCGTATCCTCGCGCAAGGCCTGAGACTTCTGGCGCTGTTCCGCCAAGAGCCCGCGCACGGCGTCGCGCTGCTCGGGGGTAAGGCCGACCTTATGCTCCAGGGTCGACACAAACCCGTAGGCTCCGCGACCGGATCCGGTGCTTCGCGCCGCGGCCGGTTTTTCCTGGGCCATGCTCATGGACGCGAGACCCGCGACCACAAGCACCGTCATCCAACTGGACTTCCAACGTTTTTGATTCATATGAACCTCCTAAGGTTAATGTTCCGCCACTACTTCTCTGGCGGACCCGCCTATGACTTAGTGGCGGGGAGAGATGTCTCTCATCCCTTAGAGGCGAAACTCGGAAAAATATTCACTCTTTTTTTGCAAGGGGAGGGCGGTCGCCGCGGCGACCGCCCCTACTTACTGAGGGGGAATTTCTTTGTTACCGGGGCCTTTTCCCTTTTTGAGGTCCTTAAAGAAATCCTCGGGCTTCATGTTTTTGAGCTCTTCCTTAAAGGATTTCACCTCGTCATCGGTGATGGGCTTGAGCAGTTCCGGGCATTTCTGGAACACCGCTTCGGAGACAAACATCGGGCAGTGCGCCCGGACGGCCAGGGCCAGCGCGTCCGAGGGCCGGGAATCGATCACGGAGGTGGAGCCGTTGGTGCGCAGGTGAATCTCCGCGAAGTAGGTGTTGTCGCGCAGGTCCGTGATTACGACCTTCTCCAAATTGACATGGGCGGCCTTGAGCATCATGCTCATGAGGTCATGGGTCATCGGCCGGGGAGGTTCCTGGCCCGTGAGCTCGGCCGCGATGGCCCCCCCTTCAAAAATACCGATCCAGATGGGGACAAGACGCGGCCCCCCGACCTCTTCGACCACCACGATGCAGCGGTCGACCACCTGGGCCAGGGAGAATATCTTGGCTTCTCTTAAATTTAGCTTGTCATTTTTAGCCATAACGCTGTTCTACCCTGAGCTTACCTTGCATGGCTTTAAAAATCAACTGCGATTTGAAGGGATTAAAGGCTCGGAGGTTGCGATGCGGGTTGAACCGTTGCGGTCCCCTGGGCACCGACGGTGGGGGAGGTCACATAGAGCGGACGGAACAGCGCAAAACAACTCGTATAGCCATGCAAATAGGTCGTTCCGCCTACAGGCCCGATCTCGCCGTTGCAGAAAAAACCACTGACCGGGATTTGTCCGAGTTTCTGCTGAAAAAGACGCGTGTCATGGCTGCCTTGCCCGTAGAGAAATTCGCCCCTCCCAAGACACGAGAAAAGCAGCGCTCCGGAGAGGTGTTCACGCCCCGAACGTTCGGCATACATCGCCAGGGTTTGCTGTAGATCGTCGGTGG
>JBGPLV010000065.1:0-8530 GCA_041486625.1 Elusimicrobiota bacterium | reverse complement strand
CCAGTTTTGAATGGTCGAGTACTTGATCTGGGCGTTGTCGAGCGCAATCAGCTCGACGACCGCTGCGTGAAGCTGGTTTTCGTCCCTCATCGGCGCGGTGCAGCCTTCAAGGTAACTCACGTAGGAGCCTTCCTCCGCCACAATCAGCGTCCGTTCAAACTGCCCGGTCTCTGACGCGTTGATACGGAAGTAGGTGGAAAGTTCCATCGGACAACGGACGCCTTTGGGGATATAGCAGAAGGATCCATCCGTAAACACCGCCGCGTTCAGCGCGGCAAAAAAATTGTCTTTGGGAGGAACCACCATGCCGAGATACTTGCGGACCAGATCCGGATGCTCCCGGACGGCTTCGGAAAACGAACAGAAGATAATGCCGAGTTCCATGAGCTTATCTTTAAAAGTAGTGGCGACCGACACGCTGTCCAAGACAGCATCGACGGCAATGCCGGAGAGGCGTTCCTGCTCCTGAAGCGAGATGCCGAGCTTCTCAAAGGTCTTGAGGATCTCCGGATCCACTTCATTTAAGCTCTTGGGCGCGACTCTGGCCTTGGGGGCGGCGTAATAACGGATCGCCTGGTAGTCGACAGGAGGGTAGGTAACGTTGGCCCAATGCGGCTCCTTCATAGGGAGCCAATCGTGGTAAGCCTTCAGCCGCCATTCGAGCATCCACTCCGGCTCGTGCTTCTTGGCCGAGATCATCCGGATGACGTCCTCGCTTAAGCCGGCCGGGATAATATCCGACTCAATGGCGGAAGTGAACCCCCATTTGTAGTCTTGCTGGGCTATTTGCTTGATGGCTTCATTGGCCATAATCGAGTCTCCGCCTTGAGTATAACACATACATGACGTATTTTGTCATGTATTTTTTTGCACCTATATTACAGCACGATTTGAATAGTACGATTATCTCTCTGGGTAATGCGCGGTGTAGTAGGGATTTTCGCCTGAAGCGTGATCGGTGATATCGAGGATTTCGCCAATGTCCGGGAAATTTTCCCTGAGAGACGTTTCTACCCCTGCGCGGAGCGTCACGTCGGCTTGTCCGCATCCCTGACAACCCCCGCCCATCTGGATGAAGAGGTTTTTCCCCTGGACGTCCATCAAAGTGATGTACCCCCCATGCGAAGCCACAGCAGGATTCACATTCTCATCTAAGAACTTCTGCACTTTCTCTCGCAAGATATCCTCCGCCGGCGCGGTCTTGATCGCTTCATCGGAAACCGCTATTTGACCCGACTGGATATGCTCTCGAAGGGCAGCTCCAATCAGCGGCCCGGCCTGGCGCCAGTCGACAGGGAGTTGCTTCGTGATGGTGACCTCGTTGTCCTTAATGATCACAACGAGGACGCCTTCGAGGGCAAAAAGACGCTCGGCCAATGGAGAGCCTTTCGCCCTTTGTTTGTCTCTAAACCGGACAAACCCGTTGGGCAAAAGCGGCTTCTCGACGACGAACCGGCAGCTGGCTTTATCGTGCTGAAGGATTTCAGCTGTTATCTTGATCGGTTGTTCCATAGGCCCTTATTTTACAAAGAAGTTACTTTACTAGCGAGAGAGGCCAGGCTAAATGAAACCCGACCATGCGAGCCTCCTCCAAATTTACTTGCCTTTTTGCGGCTTCTTTTATGAGTATAACACCCTACACACCTCAACAGTTCCTTTCTTTGGCGAAAGAACAAGTCGCTGTTTCGGACAAGATCTCGATTTTAAAACGTCTGGCCGATTCCTTCCCGCTGGACGACTCGGCCAAGGCAGCTCACGAGCAGATGGTCAATTTGTTAATCAACACCAACCGCTATGAAGAAGCCTTTCTGGAGTACCAGAAGGATCATCCTGAAGTGGGCTCCGGGCGCACGATCGATTTTAAACTGTTAGAAATGATGCTTCGCACGGGTCGCTACAATGATGTTCTACGGGTTACGGCGACAGCCTCGGGGCCTGTGCGGGATTTTGAGCGGGACATGAAACTTCTCGAGTTCCGGGTGCAGGCGCTTCTAGCCAAAGGCCAGTTCCGCATCGCCCGCGAAGGCGTGGAGCGATGGCTCGATCAATATGAAGGGGACGGCATCCCCGGTAGCCGTTTCGAAGGGGATGTCCGCAGCATCCAGTTCTTGAAGCGCCATCTGATGACACTCGAGCGCATCGACGGGCCCCAGGGCAAAGCGATTTTCACGGCTTCGGTCCCGGATAGCCTCCAGCACTGGAGCAAAAGGCAGGATGTTCCGATCGTCTTCTTCAAACTGATTCCGGCTCACGCCGGCGGACAGCTTCATGAGCCGCTTCTTCCCGGCCGACACGAGAGCGACTCTTATTTCGAGGACAGGGTCAATGATCTAAACCGCGGTTTCAGCTACATCAGCGGTGAGCAGTTCTCACTTCATTTTGCCGGACTGCACACCCTGTATGTCAAAGAAGGCGACATCGACCCGGAATCTTCAGGCGGGCACCTGCTTACGTCCCGGGTTTATGTGCACACGCTTCCCCCACTCTACAAGCTCTCCGGCGAAGCGTTTGTGATTCTGATCGATTACCGGGAACAGGACGACGGGGAAGCGGCCTATATGGGCGACGGGCTCATTCATCTATCGGCCAGCAAGCTTCAGACGCTTGTGGTGATGCATGAAATCCTGCACGGCCTGGGAGCCACACACCAGGAATGGAATGCGTTCGAAGCCCAAGGGTATAAATTCGATCCTGAGGACCGCGGATTGATGACCTTTGAGCACGGGGAGATTTTGGATTTAGGTTTGGAAGAGAAGAACCGCGCGCTTCTGGGCTGGCCACAGGTGGGGGTGGTCAGACCCCGATTTGAAACCGACACCGTCAACACCGCTGCTGCAACATCAAATCTCGCGCCGGCCCTCTAGCGCCCTCGTCAAGGTAAGCTCATCCGTATATTCGATGTCGCCGCCCATGGGGACGCCGTAGCCGATGCGCGTCACGCGAGCGCCTAGCGGATGGATCTTCTCGGCAAGATAAGTGGCGGTGGTTTCGCCCGCCAAAGTCGGGTCTGTGGAAATGATGACCTCTCGCGTGTGGTCGGCCGCAATGCGTTTCAGGAGTTCGGCGATTTTAAGATCCTGAGGCCCGATGCCGTCTAAGGGCGAGAGGGCGCCATGCAGAACATGGTAGCGACCGCGAAACGCCTTGGTCTTCTCAATGGCTTCGACATCAGGAGGGTCTTCCACGACGCAGATCAGCTGGGGATCGCGCGTTTCGTCCGCGCAGATGCGGCAGGGCGTTTCCTCAGTGAATGTCAGACAAATTGGACAGTAGATAACCTGCCGGCGGGCCTCTTCGAGCGAGAGAATAAGCTGCTGCGCTTCATGCTCCGGCGCGCGGAGCAGATACAAAGCCAAGCGCTCCGCCATTTTGGGCCCCACACCCGGCAAAAGCGCCAGGCGCTGACGCAATTGTTCAAGCGCGGAAGACATCACGATGGTCATTCGCGAACTTTCCCCTTAAAAACATCGAGAACCTTTTGCACGCGGGCATCCTGCACCACAACGCGTTGTCGTTCTTCCGCCACCGAAGGAACAATAACCGTCGCCTCTTCGCCCTCCCGGCGGTCCTGCGCGTCCTGCACAAAACGAACTTTGATCGGCTGGCCCGCGACCGCAGCCGCGGTCTCTTCCAGGAAACTCTGGTTCCGCTGCACCGAAGCCATCGCAAAGGCGTCCAGAAATCCGATGACCCATTCCGTCTCGGTTGTGGACTGGAGTCGCGCGCGTTCCATGTGAGACGCCACCGACGGCTTCTTCCAAAGCTCGGAGAGGAAACGCTTCCACAAATCCGCGGCATCAACATTCTGAGCGGAGGAGCGGGAGAGCGGAGGAGCGGGTGATTTTGGCATAGTGTCATTCCCGCGTGTCGTAGGCGGGAATCCATCAGGACTCATGGATCCCCCGCCAGCAACCGCGGGGGATGACGAAATGGGGGCCGGATCTTTTGTTCGTCCGCTCACCCGCTCACCCGCTCTCTTTTCAAGTTCCTCGATCTTTCTCAGGAGCTCACCCGCATCCACAAACGGCTGTGTCAGCCGCAGACTATAGAGTTCAAGCACAAGACGGGGGTTGTCGTTCCAGCGCATCTCATCGACGCATTGGCCCATCACCTTGATCATGTGCAGGACTTCGGCAAGCGACACATCCCGGCCAGCGATTTGGAGAATGTCCTGATTTTTGCTTTTTCCGAGTTGCTCGACCATCGTCTGTCTCAGGAATTCACGGAAATCGCGGATAAATTGAGGGATGTCCCAGCCTTCTTCCACGAGCTGACGCACCCAATCGAGAACCCCCGCGGGCTTTCGCTCCAGGAGGGCGGACGCAAATCCGATCAAAAACTCATCCGGCAAAAAGCCCAGCAACATCTCCACTTGCTTAGCCGTCAGGGCGCCGGAGGCGTAAGCGAGCGCCTGGTCCAATAGGCTCAGGGCATCGCGAACTGATCCTCCCGAGGCTCGGGCCAGGCGTGTGAGTGCTGCGGGTTCGGCCGCGACCTTTTCACTCTTCAGGATTTTTTCTAAATGGATAGTGATTTCCTCCGCTGATACGCGCTTAAAGCGGAAGAGCTGGCATCGGGAAAGAATGGTCGCCGGAATCTTTTGATGCTCGGTGGTCGCCAAGACGAAGACGGCATGTTCGGGAGGCTCTTCGAGAGTTTTCAGGAAAGCGTTAAAGGCATCGTGTGTGATCTGATGTGCCTCGTCCACGATGTAGACCTTGAAGCGGCTGCGCGCGGGAGCATAGCGAACGTTCTCGCGCAACTCGCGGATCTCTTCGATGCCTCGATTGGAAGCCGCGTCAATCTCCAGGACATCCACCATCTCCTGGCCTTGCGCGATGCGCAGGCAAGAATCACAGGCATTGCAAGGGGTGGCGGTTGGCCCTTGGACGCAGTTTAAGGCTTTCGCCAGGATCCGTGCGGTCGTTGTTTTCCCCACGCCCCGCGGGCCCGAAAAGAGGTAAGCGTGCGCGACTTTCTGGTTTTTGAGCGCGTTGGTGAGCGTGGTGGCGACGTGAGCCTGCCCGACGATTTCTTCAAACGTCTGGGGGCGGTATTTCCGAGCGAGAACTTGATAGCTCATAAGGATTGGGGTTCAGGGCCTTGGTGGAGGTGACCGGGATCGAACCGGCGACCTCATCGTTGCGAACGATGCGCTCTCCCAGCTGAGCTACACCCCCACCAGAGCCCCGCAACAGCAGCCATTATACCAAGTGGATTTTCTCACGAGGACCTTACGCTGACGGAGAGGGCGGGATTGACCAGCGGAGGGAGTGGGATTCGAACCCACGAGGAGCTTGCGCCCCTACTTCCTTTCCAGGGAAGCCAATTCAACCACTCTTGCATCCCTCCGCTGGTCAACCCAGGGATTCCCCGCCACTGTGGCTTCGGCGGGCCCGCCTAGGACGTAGTGGCGGGGAACCCGCGAGGAGCTTTCACCCCTACACCCTTTCCAGGGGCGCCGTTTCAACCGCTCACGCACCTCTCCGCTAGCCAGGCCGCGTCGTATTATAGGTCAGTGAAAAATATTCTGAAAGGTTTTCTGCAGGCCGTCGACCGCGTCTTTGACGTCCTTGTTTTTCATAATTTCTTTGCCGACTTCCTGAACCGCTTTCTGACCCGTCTCCTTAAGATCAAGTTTCACCTGGGGATTGGCCATCGTGCCGGTGATCAAAAACTTCGCCGTCGGCCGGCCGTTTTCATCCTGGAGAATATTCCCGAGCGTTCCTCCGATTGACCCGGCCGCCAGTTTCATGACAGCGACCATGTTCAATGCCTGGGCTCCAGCCAAACCGACCGTGCCGGTATCCTGTACACTGAGATCTTTCCCATTTAAATCAAACGTCTTAATCGTCATGACACCAGTACGCAGGAGATAATCCCCCGCGATGGAATCAAAGGGTATCGACTGAAGCGAAGGCAGATTCACCTGGCTGAATACTCCTTTTTTCTGCAGCTTGGCGAGCGTTTCAAGCGGCGCGAGTGCAATTTTTCCAATGCGTGAGCTCTCGGCCAGCTTTTCCACATTCAGGATTTTCCCAGGTCCCTGCTTAAAAGACGCTGTCCCGCTTACTTTGGCCAAGTCGGGCGTGACATCGCTTAAATTCCACTTGAGATGCAGGTTCTGCCCCTCATAGAATTCCTGCTTGATGTTTGCCAAAGCCACATCCCCCGATGTCTGCACCGAGGTTTGCGGGGCGCTGGTGGGGCCATTGGCGCGCAGATCAAAAGATAAAGTCCCTGTTGGGTGGTACGGCGCCAACAGCGGGGACAGCTTGGCCAACTCCGGGACGGACCAATTCACGCCTTTGGCCGCAAATGAAACCACTCCGTCGGCACCCCTGGTCTCATAAGTCCCCACACCGGTGAGTTGGTTGGAAAGAAGCTTGGCCGCTAGGTTTTTGACGATGATTTTGTTGGGTCCGGCCATCTCACCGATGATCGACACCTCCATCGGCAGACCGGCGGGTTTAGCGAATTGGTCCGCCTTTGTGATGCCGAGGCCTGTGCCGTCCCACTTGGCCGCAAACTGCGCGCTGGACGAAGTCCCTGAAACATCCGCCGATAGCTTGTTGGTGCCCTTCAAGACAATCCCCGGCGGGAGCGCGCCGGGCATGTAAACCAGCAGATCTTCAATAGGGAAAGCGTTGGACTCGACATGAAAGACGATCGCCGGCGGGGCGGTCTTAAGATTCGGAATTTTGCCGTGTCCCGATAAGGCCAGAGCGCTCAAAACCGCCTTCAAACTCTGGATCTCCAGTTCCGAAAGATTACGCAAAATTCCGGAGGTCGAAATCGAGAAAGGCGTTTTCACCGGTTTGACGAAGGTTGAAGCGTACTGGATCTTGGCGGCGGCGCCATCCAAAAGCACGCTGAATTTCATGGCTTTCTCATCGCCCGATAGATTCGCATGGCCGGTGAAAGGACCTTCGATGCGAAGAGCCGGCGGGAGCGACACAAACCCTTTGAAATTCGCGAGATTGAGTCGCGGAATATCCACCTTCAAATCGACGACAGGCGCCGATGACTTGAGGTTGTTCATAGTGCCGGTCACCATCACCTTGGATTTCTGACTGACCAGGCTGCCTTGCTTGATCTTGAAGGTGCCGCTGACGAGATTGACCTCGCCCGCAAAGTCGAGGGCAAGATCGCTTCCCTTGGACTTGATGTGCATCGACGTCTGCACGCTGAACGGTGTCGTGAGGCTTACGTTCTTAAGTCTGAGATCAAAAGGCGTGATGTCCACGCTCTGGCGGGCCGGGGAGCGGTCAATGAAATGTAAGGCACCCTTTTGGATCTCGGCCCGCGAGACGAGTAAAAGAAAGGGGAGCGATTCGCTTTTCCCCTCATCCGGCCTACGGCCACCTTCTCCCGCAGGGGGAGAAGGAACTGTAGCATTGGTCAGATCTGAAAAGTTAAAGGTTTTCCCGTCCGGGAAGCGAATGATATTCACTTCCGGATGCTTCAGCACAATCTGTCTGACTATGACTTTGCGGAAGAGAAGAGGGGGGAGCGCGATCTTGAGTGAAAACTGATCGCTCGAGAGAAATGTCCCCTTCGAGAAATTGGGGGACTCTGAAATCTTGAGATGGGTCATCTGAAGCCCGGACAATAGGCCGACGGAGACGGACCCCACTTCGACTTCGCGCTTGAGCTGTGTGCTCAAACGCTCCAAGACCAGCGCTTTGGCTTTTTCCGGAGGAAGATAGATGTGAAGAAGAAGGCTGCCAATGAGCAGCAGCGCCACAACTATGGCAATCAAAACAGCAATCACTTTAAATAACTTTTTCATATATACTTTTGAGCGGCGCGTACGGAGGGATGGGTGAGTGGTTTAAACCGTCGCTCTCGAAAAGCGATGTACGGGAAACCGTACCGTGAGTTCGAATCTCACTCCCTCCGTTCGCGTCACTTTTTCATTCTACTCAAAATTTCGTCTTGGCCCTATACTCCCGTTGGGCTTCGCGCTGTAAATCGCGCTTCTTGATGTCTTCCCGCCGGTCCGGAGCGAGCTTCCCTTTGGCGAGCGCCAAATTCACCTTCGCGATCCCGCTTTTGTTGAAGAACACCTCCAGCGGGACAAGTGTATAGCCTTTCTCTTGGACGCTTCCTTCCAGCTTTTTGATCTCCTGGCGGTGCAGCAAAAGTTTCCGTGTCCGCGTAGGGCTTAATTCCTCATGATGCGTGTAGGTATAGGGCGCGATATGCATGTTGTAGAGAAAAAGCTCCCCCTTTTCGATCCGCGCGAAGCTGTCTTGAAGGTTGGCCTTCCCGGCCCGCAAGGATTTCACTTCCGGGCCCCGGAGCGCGAGGCCGGCTTCATAGGTCTCTAGGATGTGATAGTCATGACGCGCTTTCCGGTTTGAGATCGCGGGAGGCGGCGTTGGTTTGTCTTTTTTCATTTATTTTTTCCCATGTATATCATGTCCGCCGAAGGCGTTACGCATCAGAGCCAACAATTTGGTGGCAAAGTTCACACTGCCCTTCTGTGACGCAAGTCTCACATCAAAAGCCGCTTGTATGGCCGGTG
>JBGPLV010000064.1:0-8535 GCA_041486625.1 Elusimicrobiota bacterium | reverse complement strand
TTCCTGGAATGTCGAATTAAAAAACGGTATCATCTTCATTGTGAAGCGCCCGGCTCTCCTGAAAAAGCTCCCGCATTTTTGGCATCAGATCAAAGAATGGAATCGTCCCCATATCGCTGCCCTCGCGCGCTTTTGGGACGCTCTCTCGATCAGCGCGAAACTATCCGTCCTTCTGGCCGGCATGATTTTGGTCATGACGGCTTTCTTTTATGGTTTTGCCGTCTATCAGACGACCCGCGAGATTAAGATCAGCGCCATCCATAAAGGGGAAGCCGTTGCCGAAGCCCTCAAAGACGAGGTGGCCTATGTTCTTCTCGCCGGAAATTTCCCGAGCCTGAATTATTCCTTCCGGCGTCTGGCTTCCAGTCGTCACGACATATCCTACGTCTACTTGCTCGACACCCGGGGCCAGGTCCTCTCCCACAGTGACACGGAAAATGTCGGTCGGGTCCTCTCCGACCGCGTGACTCAGGAAAGCTTGTCCGATCCCGGCACGCGGGTGCATTTTAGGCGCGTGGATCTGGATGGAGACGGCCATTTGAGCGACCTGTGTGACGTGTCGGTCCCGATCCTCACACGGGGGCGGCGGACGGCCACTCTGCACATCGGGCTTTCGCTGACCCAGTATTTGGCCGCCAACGCCCCAAGGATCCGGGCCAAGATCGCGTGGTTTGTAATTCCCTTTTCTTTTTTTGCGATCCTGGTCGCCATTAAGCTTTCTCGTTCCTTCACCCGCCCTCTAGAGGATTTGGCGCGGGGCGCCGCCGAAGTGAGCCAGGGAAACTACGGGGTCCAGCTGCCCCTGGACCGCCGCGACGAGCTGGGCGAAGTCGCGCAGGCGTTTAACAAGATGGCCGTGAACCTGAAGGAAAACTTTGCCAAAGTGTCGGATATGGCCAACCGCGACGGACTCACCGGGCTCTACAACGCGCGGTTCTTCCACGAGGCTCTCGCGCGGGAACTGGAACGGGTCAAGCGGACGAGCCGTCCCTTTTCTCTCATCCTTTTTGACGGCGACCGGTTCAAACGCATCAATGACCGATACGGGCATCCCGCGGGAGACCAGGTCCTGCAGCATATCAGCCGGGTATCCCGGTCGGTCCTGCGGGGATATGACGTGCTGGCGCGCTACGGCGGCGAAGAATTTATCGCCATGCTTCCCGACGCCACAGGTTCCCAGGCGCTTCTTTTAGGCGAACGGCTGCGCACGATGATCGACCAGCGGCCTCTCATGACCGAAGACGGGGAGACTATCCGGTTGACCGTCAGCGTGGGGGTGGCTCAGGCCCGCGCGCCGTATGACAAAAAAGACCTCATTAGTCAGGCGGATCAAGCGCTTTACCGGGCCAAGGAATCGGGTCGCAACAAGGTGGTGGTTTTTAAGGATATAAATCCTATTGAAATGAGCAGAGAATCCGGTATCCTTAAGTCATGAGCACGTGGCGCGATCGCCTCGGTGTCCGGCGCGGCTTCCTGGTCGGCGCTCTCGCCGGGTTTTCCATTGCCGGATCGATGTTGTGGGCGATTCCCACGGTGACGAGCTACATGCCTCGCCAATTCCAGGAACCGATCATTCCTCCTTCGTCGTTCATGCCGGTGGCGCGCGGAACCGTACCATCGGAGCTGGCTTGGTTTTTCATCCAATTTCCGTTTGTGTCTGAGTCCGCGCAAATCAGGCTCAAAAACCATCACACCTTTATCGTCAACGATTCCCCCCGGCGCCGAAATTACGTGCTCAACTTCGGCCAGCGTTACAGGAGGGTCGAAATTTATTCGCAGGAGACCAAGGAAACCCAAGTGCAGATCTTTACGCCGGGCGTAAAACGCGTGGTCATGTTCAAGGGACCGCGCGTGGTCGGCCAGTCGAGCGTGCCGGACGGCAATTTATGGATGTGGAAAGGGCCTCTTTGGAACCCTCAACACATGAAGATTTATAGTCTCGCGGACATGTGGCTGGATTCCCCGTATAAGCGTTACTCGTGCGCGGGGTTTGTTCACCGCTATCTGAAGGATGTCAACGTGGGTGTCCCGGTTCTCGATGCCTGGGACATGGCGAGGCTACCCTGGGTGAGAGTTCCTCTGGAAGAGCTTGAGCCCGGCGATATCATCACGATGAACGCCATGACCACTCAGCATCGGCGGTTCTGGGGCCACCGCGTGACGCATGTCGGGGTCTATATCGGCAATGGAAAATTCATTCACGCGGCCACCGCCTCCAGTAAATCGAAACGTTCCTTTGTCCGCGTCGCAGACGTCAACGATTTCCGCAATCGCATCGACAAAATCCTTCGCCCGCCGGAACTGTTGTAAATCCTACGGTTGTTTAGGAGCGGCTATCACGCGCAGAGGGATCGCCTTCAGCATCTTTCCGTCTGCCACGATTTCGATGGAATAATGCCCTTCCTGGCTGAAAGGAACGTTGAGGAAGCGAAGAGGCAGGATAACGGCCTGCTTCCAGCCGGCCGGAGATTCAGGAGCTTTCGGGACCATGAGGTCGCCGTTGGCCGAGGCGATATGATGGGCATCCGCATCTAAAAGAAGGACTTCCAATTTGTGTTTGCGGTCGAGATCATTCGGGCTTAAGAGAAGTCGTATAACGACAGCCAGGACCGGATGCGTGGCCGGGAATCCCGGTACGTGGATGGTGTCAAAAGCGCCGCCCAGGACGAATAGCTTGCCCATCGAAACGTCGGCCGCATCGGCCAGAAACGCAAAATCCAATTCCATCGGACTTATTTTAGATCATCAGCGGGGATATGTTTGTGTTTGTCGTGAAATTTCTGATGCATCTTTTCGAACTCTTGGGCTTGATCCGGCGTCAAAACCTGGCGAATGGACTGTACGGAATCTCGGTGGATAACGGATAGTTCTTGCGTCATCCGTTCGTTGACTTGCCTGGCGCGTTCGTGCGATTTTTCAATAATACCGCGTACCGTTTGTACTTGTTCCGCGGAAAGATGAAGCCGGGAAGCCATTTTTTTAACGCGACGTTCAACAAAGTCCGGGGATTTCCAGAAGTCGCGGTGATCATGCCGACACTTCCACAGAACGCCACTGGCCGCTCCCAATCCATACATCACTCCTAAAAACAGGATGGCTTTCGATTTACCGTTCATCATGAATCTGCTCCCGGCAATAGATCGGTTTCGCCTGTATCCATGTCATAACTGGCCAGTTGAATGGTCGTATCATCCAAAAGTGTGATGGAAGGACGTAGCAAATAAAACGCCGCCAACCCGACTATCAATCCGACCGTGGCTGTCAGCCGACTGAGCCACCGCCATTGCATCCACCAAACGGAAGAGCGGCGCGTCTCCTCTGACTCAATTCGAGACAGAATTCTCGTCCAAAGAAAAGGGGGCGCTTTCACCGAGTGGGCCGGGAAAGCTTTCTTTACGATGATGTTCCATTCGTTATCCGTAATCATGGTTTTTCTCTACTTTCTAAGACGATTTTATTATCGGGAATGTTCCCATAAAGCCGTATGTAAGCCACCTTGAGGGCCTCCCGGGCCCTATTGAGGCGGGATTTGATCGTATTCACGGGGCAATTCAGCATCTCCGCCAGTTCTTCGTAAGAATGCCCCTCGAGCTCTCTGAGGGTAAGAATAAGCCTTTGATCAGGATCCAAAGCATTCAGGAGCGCCGCGGCTTCGGAAGGAGCTTCCAGGGAGGCTTCCGGATGATCCGAATGAGGCGCCTCCAGTGTATCCTCAAGAGTCATATCGGAGTCCTCAGACAGGGGACGGTCAAGCGATATTTGATTAGGGCGGTTCCTACGAAGATGGTCGAGGCAGTGGTTCGAGGCGATCCGGTAGAGCCACGTGTAGAAACTCGATTGGCCCTCGAAGGACTCCAACGCGAAGTAGGCTTTCACGAAAATCTCTTGAACGAGATCCTCCGCTTGCTCCCTGTTGGACACCATGGAAAACACCAGTCCGAAAAGCCGGTCCTGGCAGCCTTCCACGAGGCGGCGGAATGCCTCTTTGTCCCCCGCGCGGGCCCGTTCGACATGAACTTTTTCGTCAGGCAGCGCCATGCTCAGAGAGGGATCGGCGGCCTGGGAATAGAGGGATCGGGATGTTCGGGATCTTCCTGCATTTGGATTTCCTGAAATTTTCCGTCTTGATAAGCATACGTGGTGTCTCCGATGGGGCCTCCCAGGACCATCAGGACATCTTTATTCGACGGCACCCAGAGATAAACCGTGGGATCGAGGCCCATGGACTGCACGACGGTTTCCTCATAGGCATTGTCCCGAGCAAGAAAAATGATGACGATCTGTTCTTCCTGGCCGGGAGCGGTCAGCGCGATTTGAACGGCGTAGTCCCGCTTTCCGTCGTGGTCAAAATCACCGGCGGCCACGCATGGGGAACGGTTACTTTTGTGTTTCTTAAATTCCTGCTGAATTTGCGTTGTGACGGCAGCGAATTTCCAACCGGGGTATTCCTGATCCAACGAGGCGCGAACGACATCGGGTAATACGGGTGCCGCGGATGGAGCCACGGCCGCCACGGCGCTACACGCAGGCCGGGAATATGCCCAAAAAAGCAATAGGAACATTAAGGCGGGCATGGTCCGACCTCTCTTCTCTTAAAACTTAAGTTGAAAACAGCGCACTCTGGGATAAACGATTTGACGTCTTCGGCGGCGGCGCAGGGACCCAAGACCTTTTTCATCAGAATGGATTTTTCCGATGAAGAGATCAATACGTATCCTGCCGGCAGGGTCGCCTCGCTGATCGTATTCAATTTGCCTGTTCGTCCATCAAATTCAGCGACTGCGATCCGGCATCCTTCCCGGTATGTCCCGGCCACGGCATAGCGGTCCGTCCAGGCCAAAGGAGAGTCATCCAGTTTAAACTCAGCGGTTTGCCAAGCAACGTCCGTATTCAAGGAAACGGCCCGCCGGCGTACGTCCTTTTTCTTTTCAGGCGGCCAATTTTCCTTCGGCAGGACCACGAAATCCTCCTGAGGATTCCAGAGAATGGCCCGTGAGAGCTCAGCGACAGGAGTGGGAAACGTTTGGCTGGAGGATGATTGAAAGTCATAGTAGTCGGTTGATGCGATTTTCGCTCGGGAAGCAGGTCTGTAGAATGAAACGATGTAATGCCTGAATTGGAGTCCGGCTGTCGGTTGTTCTTTGTCCGGGTCTACGGGTATCTCATGGTTGGGCGGCTCAAATGAGACTTCAAATTTCCCCCCTGGCGACAATACCCGCAACGCCGCCGAATCGTACGGCATGCCAGGGACCGAACATCCGGCTAGTGCCATAAAAAAAAGCCATACGCGCAGGCGCATACGGGACATGCCCAGATTATACGAGAGTTAGGCGAGTTGTTTAATTAAGGCAGACTTTTTTGCGGCAGGCGAGCGCGTTCACCGCGTACTTGAAGGCCTTCAACTCCTCGCCGTACAGGGAAACGCCTGTTTGAATGAGTGTGTCTTCCACCGAGCAGAAAGTAAGCGTCAGCTCTTCATAATCGCCATAGACGGACAGGCTCCCGTCGCGGATGGTCCAAAGGCAAGCGGGTTGCGAAAGGCTTTTATCGCAGTCCAAGAGAGATTGGAATGAAATCCCTACGCGAAAGAGGATGGCATCCGCATCGTCCGAAGACCGGTAATTCAAGGTTGCTCCCAAGAGCGTTTCTTCGAACCATAGACGCGGGGCGATCGTGATTGTAGCGTTCATAAATCGGGTGCCCTCCTCTTTGCTTCCCAGATACCCCGATCGTCCAAAAATCGCAAGACGGAAAAATGGATGCAAAGAAGTCCTAATGCCGAATGCAGCGAATCATGATCTATTTAAAAAGGATTGATATTTAGAGGCGTTTTGAATTGATGAATTTAATGCGTCTTAAGGAGCGACAGGACGGAAATAGGAAATCTGTGGGCGAACGTCAGCGCCGACGCCCTGACACGCTATCGTGTCGGGGCAGCCCATACTGGTCGCTACCGCGACCTGTCTGGGCGACGGTGCCGTGGCGGGCGGTGGCCATGATTCTCGATATCGCCCGTATCGTCCATATAGGGGCTGGGCTCTCGAGGTGTCCCGGAAGGTGCGGGGCCGGAAGAACGGCTGGGCTCGGCACTTCCCGGTGAACGACGAGGGAAAATCTCGTAGCCGCTCTTGTTCGAGATGTCCTGCTCTTGATACGGGCCCCCAGCTCCGGCCGTACGTGGTCGGCCGCCCCCCAGACGTCTGGGCGATGGGCCTCGCTCCGATGTGCGGGGCGAGCTGCCGGCACGTCTCGGTCTTTCGGGGCGTTGTCGGCTCATGGGTGTGCGAGGCATGCGTTCATTGCCGGGTTCGACGGGGGCTTCCCTAGTCATTCTAGCTGGCCGGCTCTCTTGGGACTTTGCGAGTCGCACAATAATCTGCCGGCCTCCGGCCATCCCGCCGTTCAGTTTCTCAATCGCGGTTTGCGCCTCCGCTTCGGTCGCCATTTCGACAAAACCAAAGCCATGGGATCGCCCGCCTCGCCCGCGAAACCGCGCGACTTCGGCGGTCGTGACGACGCCCAGTTCGGCAAAGTGAGCTCGCAGTTGATCGTCCGTCCAATTGTAGGCCAAGTTTCCAATAAATAATTTCTTGCCGGAAAGCGGCATGGTCGACATTTCTGCTGGCGAAGGCGCCTGAAGAGGCTGGGAGTCTGTATCCTCCCCCCTTGTGGGGGAGGATGGAGGTGGGGGGTCAATCGTTACGGCTGTCACCCCCAACCCAGCCTTCCCCCAACCAGGGGGCAGGAGTTCTTGAGGTGTTTTGCGTAGCGCGTGGAGGGCGTTTCCGGCCCATCGAATATGTTCGTGAAAAGCCGTATCGGAGATCCCCTCGGGCTTGATGAGCGTCCAGACCAACTCGGAGCCCTTACCATTGGCCAAGAGGCGAATGGCGTATGTCAGTTCGATGCCTTCCGTGATCTCCAGGTGAATATCGAGCACAAGCGCATGGTCATTGCGAATAAAGCGCACCGGCATAGCGCCACGGGGCGACTCGGCGATGAGCGAGCCGTTTTCCTTGCGAAGCGCGCGGCAGAATGAAGAGTGCCATGTGGACAGGTTGTCGGGGTCACTGATAAACGCATAGGCGGCCTGGGGATTTCCGGGCAGACTCGCGGTCAATGTTTTGGCTAAAAGGGTGTTTTTCATTCGGATATTATAGAATTCCTAGATGAGAAAATTTAAACGATTTTGCGTGTACGGCGTCTTGGTGTGGACAGGTCTGACAAGCGCTTACGCGGACTACGCCAAGGGTACGACGATGTTTCAGATTTACGGGGGAGGCGCAGCTTTAGGGGGCCGGTACAGGCAGCCGGGTGTAGTCGACGATGACCAGGAAATGGCTGACGGCGGAGGAGTCATCGGCGGACAATTTCTGTACTTTACGAGTGAAAGTTTGGCGGTCGGTTTTGACATCTCCCACGCCGACTTTGATGATCATGAATCCTCGCATCTGTTGACCAATCGCTTCACCAAATCGTCCGCGGACAACACGACAGGTCTTGCGATCGTACGCCTAAGCTACCCGAAAGGCCATGTCCGTCCCTATATCGAAGGAGGATTGGGAGTTCATCACACCGGGTTAAACCTTGAAGGCACTCCCATCAATGGGACGACCTGGAGCGACACGGGGACTACCGAAAATCGGACGCTCTTAGATGATGGTCAGATAGGACTTGCGCTGGAAGGGGCCGTTGGGACGCACATCTTTTTCACAGAAAGGGTCTTTGTAGGTATCGAGCTCAAGATTCTGGCTCTCGCGGGGAAAGAGTTCGAGCCCACAAGCGCGGGTGTCCATGAAGGGCTGCTCTCCCCCCGCCGCGGCACCTCGGAAGCCGTCCTTGGCCTCATGCTCGGGCTGGGATTCTGAAAAATTAGCGAATAAATAATAGCTCCGATTCCCGCCACCCCGAAAAATAAAAAACTCAATTTCGTCACCTGGCCTTTCCCATTTGGGGTCGGACCGCCCTGTGGACACCCTTTCAATTTTCAAGCCTGGCACCCTTCAGGGAGACCCCATTACTCATTACTACATGTCGTCTTTTTTGCACCTAAGGAATTTACCTAGTCTTCCTCGAGTAGTTCCATAGCCGGAAGAAATAGCGTCGCCCCTGATAGGCAATGCACTTCTCTATATCCTAGTGTAACTTCAAGTGGCACACCGTAGTCTAATGAGATGTTATAGGAGGAGAATGTATGGAAATGAATAAAGTAACGTTGCTGTTGTCCGCTCTGGCTTTTGCAGGCGGCCCCACACTCGCAGAGTCAGCGGACACGCCCCCGGCTCAGGCCAATCAGCAGACCATCTACACGGACCCGGCGAACGCGACATCCCACCGGTATACGGGGCAAGGTACGCCCATGGCCCAAATGCCGCCCACCGGCTGGACGAACTTGTCGGGGAAGGTGCAAAGCTTTGATCGAACGTCGCAGACCCTCCAACTCCGGGACAAGCTCGGAAATCTTTTCCTGGTGCCGATGGACAGTCAGGTGACCATCACTAGAAATGGGAAAGGGGTGGAGTTCACTCAACTTCA
>JBGPLV010000063.1:0-8547 GCA_041486625.1 Elusimicrobiota bacterium | reverse complement strand
GTTTTCTTTTTCCCAAGGTATCAACACCAGATCGTCCTTCGGCAAATCTTTAAGCGCCTCTGCCAATGGCTTCGGCGCCGCCACCTCCATCACATCCGATCGGCCGCACTGCTTGGAGGCGGCCAAGGCAATCCGTTTCCAACGTTCCCGGACCTCCGGTTTGGAGGGTTTTACCACGGTTCGCGCAGTAACGAGCGGTACGAGCTTCGTTACCCCGATCTCACAGGCCTTTTCAACAAGCCAATCCCACTTCGGGCCCTTAATGAGCGCTTGGCAGAGGATCAGTCCCCCTTTCGATATCCTGGTCCCTTTTTCTTGGGCCAGGATTATGCCTTCGATGCGCTCCGGGTTGACCGATTCGATCCGGCCCTGGTAGGACAGGTCCTTCCCGTCAAAAAGATCAATGATGTCGCCCGCCTTCTTTCGGAGGACAAGCGCGGCATGACGTGCTTCGGAGCCTGTAAGGGTAAAGGCCTGTCCACGAATCTGCTCCGGCGGAACAAAGAAACGCGGCATTAGCCACGTCCGAAGATTTTCTTCAGAACGCTTTCGTCATATTGGGTGGGGTTTTCGCCAAGCGTTTTGGCGAATTCGCGCAGGAGATCACGCTGTTGGGGGGACAGAGTCTTAGGGATATCCACGATCACTTTCACAAATTGATCACCGTGACCGCGACCTTCCAGTCGAGGCATGCCCCGGTCGCGCAGCCGGAAGAGAGCGCCGCTTTGCGTCCCCGGTGGAATCTTCATGGTCACAGGTTCTTCCATCGTTTCGACATGGATTTCGCAACCCATAGCGGCCTGGGGAAAAGAGAGGCGGGATTCCGTATAAAGGTCATCCCCTTCGCGGGTGAAATTTTTGTTTTTAGAAAGATGGATGACGACAAACAGATCGCCGGTGGGTCCCCCGCGCAACCCGGCTTGCCCCGCTCCTGAAATGCGCAGCGAGGTTCCCTCACGCACGCCGGGCGGAATCTTGATGGTAATGGTAGAGGCTTTTTCGACGGCTCCCTTGCCGCGGCATGTAGAACAAGGCGATTGAATTACGGTGCCTTCTCCCCGGCAGGTCGGGCACGTTTGGGACATGACGAAAAATCCGCGCTGGCTGCGGATTTGGCCTGATCCGGAACAGGTTTTGCAGGTGGTGGACGTCGTGCCGGGTTTGGCTCCGCTTCCGCCGCACGTCTCGCATCGCTCCGCCCGGACAATGCGAATGGGTTTTTTGGCTCCTTCGTAGGCTTCATGGAGGGTCACTTCCGCTTCTACAGCGATATCTTCGCCCCGCGACGTTTGAGCCCGCCCGCGTCCCCGGCCCCCAAAAGCTTCCGCGCCGCCAAAAATGTTGCCGAGAATGTCGCCAAGGTCGACATCCCCCATGTCTCCGGCAAAACCGCCAAAACCCCCGAATCCGCCCGGGCCGGCTCCGGCAGCGCCCGTCACCCCGGCATGACCAAAGCGGTCATAGGCGGCGCGCTTATTCGCGTCGGAGAGAACCTCGTAGGCCTCGTTGATGGCTTTGAACTGGGATTCGGCGTTCTTGTCGCCGGGATTCTTGTCAGGATGGAATTTGATCGCCTGACGGCGGTAAGCCGACTTGATCTCATCCGCCGCGGCGGATTTCGCGACGCCTAAGAGTTCGTAGTAGTCTTTCTTATCCGCCAATTACTTCTTCCCCTCATCGACGACTTCCGCGTCCACGGCTTCTGACCCTGCGCTGCCGGCACCACCCGTCTCTCCGCCGTTTCCACTCGCCGCTTCACCGGAAGGAGCCTCCGTCTTGGCTTTACTGGCCGCTTCCTTATAAATCGCCTCGGCCAGCTTGTGCGAAGCGCTCGTCAGCGCTTCTTTGGCCTTATTCATCTGCTCGACGTTACCTGCTTTTAGGGCGTCTTTGGCCTCTGAAAGAGCACGGTCAATGGCCAGGCGTTCATCGCCGGAGACCTTGTCGCCGTGGTCCTTGAGGGATTTTTCCGTCGCGTAGACGAGCCCGTCCAGCTCATTCTTGGCCTCGATCTCTTCCTTGTATTTCTTATCTTCCGCCGCGAACTGTTCTGCCTGCTTGACGAATTTTTCCACTTCGTCCTTGGAGAGCTTGCTGGGAGACGAGATGCGGATCGATTGCTCCTTGCCCGTTCCCAGGTCCTTCGCGGTGACGTGCAGGATGCCGTTGGCATCTAAGTCAAAAGACACTTCGATTTGCGGGAGGCCGCGCGGCGAGGGCGGAATTCCGTCCAGGATGAATTTCCCGAGCGAGACATTGTCTTTGGCCATCGGGCGCTCACCCTGCAACACGTGGATCTCAACCGAGGACTGATTGTCCGCGGCGGTCGAGAACGTTTGAGATTTCTTGACCGGGATCGTGGTGTTGCGATCGATCAAAGGCGTGCGCACGCTTCCCAAGGTCTCAATACCCAAGGTCAGCGGCGTCACGTCCAACAGAAGCACATCCTTCACCTCGCCCGTAAGAACGGCGGCCTGGACCGCGGCGCCGAGCGCCACGCATTCCATCGGATCAATGCCGTGTTCCACTCTCTTACCTACGTAGTCTTCCACAAACTTTTGGACGATGGGCATCCGCGTCGGTCCGCCAACGAGAATGATCTTCGTGATCTCGGAGATGCCTGCCCAGGAGTGCTTCGGGTTTTTCTTCGCGTCTTCGAGGGCCCGGTCCACCGGTCCCTTGCAGCGGTCGATGATCGGTTTTACGATGCCTTCGAGCTTGGAGCGGGTCAATTTCTGGGTTAAGTGTTTGGGACCCGAAGCGTCCGCGGTGATGAAGGGCAGATTAAGCTCCGTCTCCAGAGTCGTCGAAAGCTCAATCTTGGCTTTTTCTACCGACTCCTTCAGCCGCGTCATCGCCAATTTGTCCTTGGTCAGGTCGATGCCGCTTTCTTTTCGGAACTCTCCCGCCACGAAATCAATGAGCGCGTTATCCATGTCGGTTCCGCCCAGCTGCGTGTCGCCGGAGGTCGCGACGACTTCAAAGGTGGCGTCGCCGCCCGCGCTCGACATGTCCATCAGAGTCACATCGAGGGTTCCGCCCCCCAAATCGAAGACCATGATCTTTTGACTTTGCCCGGACTTATCGAGACCATATGCCAGACAAGCCGCGGTCGGTTCGTTGACGAGGCGTACGACTTCCAACCCGGCGATCGCGCCCGCGTCTTTGGTCGCCTGACGCTGGTTATCGTCGAAATACGCCGGCACGGTGATAACGGCCTTTTCTACCTTCTCGCCCAGGTACGCTTCAGCGTCTTTCTTAATCTTTTGAAGAATAAAACCCGAAAGCTGCTGCGGCGTGTAGTCTTTGCCGGATACTTTATAGATGTGCTGTGTGCCCATCTTACGCTTGAAAGCGTAGAGTGTTCCTTCGGCGTTGGACACGGCTTGGCGGCGCGCCGGTTCACCCACGAGAAGCTGTCCGTCTTTTGTAATCGCGACATACGATGGGAAGGCCTTTCCCCCCAAAGTGGTTCCTTCCGCCGAGGGAATGATGCTGGGCTTTCCACCCTCCATCACCGCGGCGGCCGAGTTGGATGTTCCTAAGTCGATACCAATGATTTTTGCCATGACACGTCCTCCTTAAATAGCGGGCTGCTTCGCCACGCCTACGCGGACCCGGGCAGGCCGGATCACGCGACCCTGAAAACTGTATCCTCTTTGAATCTCCGCGAGCACTTGGCCCACTTGACCATTGTCCACTTCCACCTGTTCAACGGCTACCGCTAGGTGCGGGTCAAACGGTTTACCCACGACGTCCACCGGAGCAAGGCCTTCTGACTTCAAGAAATTAGAAAAATTTTTATGCAGGAACTCAAGCCCTACGGCCACTTGCTTCACATCCTTGGCATTCTCGGCCTGAGCCATCGCTTGTTCAAAAACATCCACGAGCGACAGAAGCGGCATGATCACATCCTGCTTGCCCCATGTCCGGGCTTCTAACTTTTCCTTTTCCACCCGCTTGCGATAGTTGTCGAATTCGGCCTTCAGTCTCAAAAGCTGATCGTAGTAATCGGCAGCCTTGGCTTTTTGGTCCTCAAACGACTGCTGGAGGATGGAAAGCTCCGAGAGCTTTTCCTCGACGTCGTCACTCATAGGACACCATCTTCTCCAGCATCTGATTGACGATCTTGGTGACGCCCTCGACGAGCGCGATCATGCGTCCATATTCCATGCGCCTAGGTCCCATGATTCCCAGGACTCCGATCGTATGATCGTTCAGTTTGTAGGTATTGGAAACAAGCGAGACGCTGCGAAGTTCCGGCCGGGTGTTTTCCGCGCCGATCTTGATCGAGAGCCCTTCCTTTTTCATCGTCTTCTCCAGCACCGAGGTCAAGAGATTTTTCTGCTCGATGACTTTGAGCAGTCCGGAGAGCTCGCCAAAATCGCCCAACTCCGAGAAGGAGAAGATGTTTTCGCGGCCTTCCACATACAGGTCCCCCTCCGTGGTTTTGAGATCAAACGCGTCGCGCGCCAGCTCGCGCCCGATGGAGAACGCCTCGGAATGCTCCTGCTCGGCCGCCTCAATGTGATGAAGGATCTGTGTTCGCACCTCTGAGAGCGGCAAACCTCTCAACCGCGCGTTGAGCATCTCGGAAAGCATGGACAAGCGTTCTGCCGGAAGCGAGCGGCTGAGCTGCAGCACCTTATGTCGAATCAAGCCGGTTTGTGAAACAATGATCACGAGGACTTGGCTGTTCGAGAGCGGAACAAGCTGCAGGCGGCGCAGGAGGCTTTTATCCAGTCGGGGCGATAGCACCATTCCGGTGTAATGAGATAAGGAAGAGAGCATCCGGGATGTCGAAATCATCACATCTTCCAATTCTTTTGTGCGGGCCGCGTACTGCTTGCGGATGCCCTCCTCTTCAGCGGCCGCCAGACTTTGGACTTCCAGGAGCGAATCGACATAGAGCCGATACCCTTTATCAGACGGGACCCGGCCGGCACTCGTATGGGGCTGGATAAGAAACCCTTCTTTCTCGAGATCCATGAGCATATTGCGGACGGTGGCGGACGACATGCCGAAGTTGTACTTGTCGACAATCACCTGGGAGCCGACGGGCTTTCCTGTCCGCATAAAATGGTAGATCACCGCCTGCAGGAGGCGGCGCTTGCGGTCTTCGGCTGTTTTGGGATCGAGAGTTCTCATAACAAAAATAGCACTCCGTAAGCTTGAGTGCTAATACTATATCAGCTATACCATTTGAGTGTCAATAGACTGTAAGAACGATCCTATATTTAGAGACGTTTCTGTATGCTAATTTTCCCGCCACTACGGCCTAGGCGGGTCCGCCAATGACTTAGTGGCGAAGGACTGAACAAACTTAAGGACACCGCGGACCCAGCCATCCCATCCAGCCAGTACGATGAGGGAACTCTTCGCGCGCTCCCATTGGCGGGCGGTGACTTCAAGGATCGCCGGTACTTCAAGGCCGCACTGCTCCATAAATTCGCGCGTCCCCATGATGACGGCGCGTGGTCTTTGTTCGTTCGGTAGCGTCACGAGACCTCCCAGCCCACGGCCTGGATATTCCTGGAAGCCTTCGACATCAACGGGTAGGATTCCGTTTAATTTCGCGATCCGGACGACGTCCGCTGCCGTCGGCTCACTCGATTTCGCCTTGAGCGAGGCGACCACATAAAGGAAGTCTTTTTGCATCTGCGGGCTGTCCGGCAGGACGTGATAAGCGTCGAAGCGATAGGCTTTGGCGGCCGTTTTCATACGTTTCAATTGTACCCGTTTTCTACTTGATATCGGCAAGGTTTGCGGTTATCCCTGTGGGGTATGAAGTCTCCATGGATGAGCAAACTGTTGCTCCTGACATGGACTGTGTTCCCGCTTTACGCTGAGGAGCCGGCCATCAGAGATGCGCGCGTGACGGACGCGTCAGGACCGGTGACTATCAAAACGGCGGACAACCCCAAACAAGCCGTCACCGTAGATGAAGAAGCTCCGCTCATGGAAGGCGATGTCGTCGAAACAGGCCCCCAAGCCCGCGCCGAAATCACGATGGACGGGGAAACGGTCTTTACGCTGCAGGCGGGAACGCGCCTAAAGATCGAAAAAATATTCCTACGCAACACACAACTTGAACTCTCGCAAGGGGCGGTCCTCGCCAAAATAAAACCGGCGACGCGACCGGACCAAAACCTAATTTTGAAGATGCCGACGGCCGTCGTGGCCATCCGGGGTACGGAACTGGGCGCCGAAACCAGTGAGGGGTTATCTCATGTTTGTGTTTTCAAAGAGGGACATGTCGTTGTCGCGGGAGCCTGGGGTCATGAACATGTCATTCTTGGGCCCTATCAGGAAACCAAGGTGCCTAGGTCTAATGTCCCGCACCCACCCTACGGGCTGACCCATTTTCAGGCGTACAGGAACCAGATCCCGCACCTGCGAAACCGCGCGGCCTATTGGCAGAAAAACTGGAAACCAATTTCTCCAGATCAACGACAAAGAGTCCGGCAGAATCTTATGGGCCCGAATAGGAAGCCCTCGGCCGGGTTTCGCCGTCCGCCGGAGCACAAACCCCCTCACAAGACCGTCCGGCCTCATCGGACAACCCGGCCAAAGCATCCAGCCCGAAAATCAGAGGGACGAAACAAACGGAAGAAGAATAGTTCGGTGGGCCGCTAGACAGCCAGGGAACGTGCGGGGCGATGCGATTGCGTTGTCTCCTCATGGCAGGGCGCACAGCTGTGCGCCCTAACCATAAGAGGAGGTAAGCCAAGAAATATTCACGATTAATTTGAAGATAGGATCAGGATGATCGGTTGATGACCTGATGGCCAAATGGTCGTGGCTCAGCCGGGTCGGCAGAATGTGACAGGTTTTCATCGAGGGAGTTTTCTTGAATCGAAGTGATCGCCCTGAGGACGCGATCTAAATTGTCTTTTAAATGGGAAAGGCGGCGAATATCCTCTTTCTCGTCGCCGGCGACGACCCATCCGATGTTCAGAACGACTTCACGTGATTTCCTATCGACTCGAATGAGAACAAAGGAGCTGTTCGTCCATCGGACGTGCCAGCCTCGCGGCTGAAGCCACGTTTCAAATTCCCGTACCGATTCCCAGGCAGACCGATCCACCCGGATATCGGCGCTAGACCTGAAATCGCGTGTGCGGCGCTGCACGATGGTGTCGTAACGAATTTGATACCAATGGGGAATGAGCCCCCAGCCAAGCGCCGGGATCACCAGCGAGATGAGACCTGCCAAAGGCACAAGGGGTCCCTGTGCGATCAACACAAATGCGGGCAGCGTGCAAATTCCTAGTACCGCAACAAAACCTCCCAGAAGTCGATGATCCCAAACCGTGAGTGGCACCCGAAATACCAACCACCCTCGCCAAACCCCTCCAATATGCCAGAAAGCCCGCCACAAAGAAATGCGCCATAGACTGGTCTCCACATCACGAACCCACGTGAACGATGTTGCTGCTATTGTCTGAGTCTCATAAACAACCCGAGATTTTCTATGGGGTCTAAAAACAAATCGGCGCATCCATGATACATACGGCGCTATGACTACGGCAGACATTGTGGGGCCCAAAAATTGGAGAAATCGATGCAAAAAATCGAACCCGAATACGTATATGCTGACGGCCGACGTGAGGACTACTACAGTAAGACCACGCCTATAAAGGACTGTGGAACGAATATCGAGCTGACGCGAAGCAAAGCGCACGATGGCCGCCCAGATAATCGTAGAAAGTACCGTCAGCCCAACAGCGACCAGAAAGGAAACGGCGACATTGGCCCACGGTGAGGAAAGCGAGACGGACGGTTGAAGAATTCCTAAGAATTCCTTGGCCAGAGTGCCCACTTTGCCATCCATCCATCCGCCAAATAAGGGGATGCTGGCGATTATGAAACCCCCGAGTATTTTTCGGATGTCAGATGGCTCGGCCGGGGCCATCCCTCCTGTTTTCTCATCGAGGATGACCGGTTCCGCAGATGAGGATGCGGTTCCGGCGGCGGGCTTGTGATTAATTAAGACGCAATTCATCGCATCAAATCGATCGCTTTCTGGCTCATCTAGGGGAATGATTTCGAATCCCTGCGACTCAAGAATTTTCAATAGTTCTCGATTTCGCCCATAGAGCGCAAGAACCAGGAGACCTTTATTCTTTAAAACACGATGAAGCTCGCGGCTTGCCTGGCTATAGAATTCGGTCTCTGAAAGAAACCCTTGCAGAGCGACCACATTCCGACTATGGTGCTTTTCAAAGAGCCCGAAACTAATTACGCGATCGAAATCATCATCTTTCAACCTGCCCATGTCTTGAACACTTCCCTGGAGAATTCCGTGATCCGGATCATCGTCATGCGCAGGATCCATTCCAATGATTTGACGGCCCATGGCTCGAAGTACAGTCACCAGATTTTGCGGCGTAGGAACAACCATAGTTGGAGAGGATTTAACATCGTCACTTTCTAATCCGATATTTAAAATACGCCCTTCGATTATTGAAAGAGGAAAAATCCCTGCTTTCCGAGCGAGCTCGTTCTGACTAATCCACACCATAAACGCACCGAGACCGGACGCAT
>JBGPLV010000062.1:0-8583 GCA_041486625.1 Elusimicrobiota bacterium | reverse complement strand
TGTCCTTCGTTTGCGAAGAGGTCGTCAACACCACCACCGGAATGCACTTGGTCTCCGCATGGGCGCGGATCTGATGAAGAACTTCAATACCGTCCACTTTCGGCAGCTTCAAGTCCAAAAGGATTAGGACGGGCATCTCCGTTTTGTCGCGCTGGGCATGCGCCCCTTGCATAAACAAATAATCCAGGGCCTCCTGGCCGTTGCGGGCGACGACCACCTTATTGGAGAGGTTATGCTTCTTGAATGACCGCAACGTAAGTTCGACGTCGTCGTCGCTGTCTTCGACCAAGAGCACCACTTTGTTATCCATGACTTGACCCCTTCCTGGCTCCTCGTTATGAAAGCGTGAAGTAAAACGTCGCCCCTTTGTTTTCTTCCGCCTCCGCCCAGACTTTGCCTCCGTGACGGTGGATGATCCGTTGCACCAAAGCGAGCCCGATGCCTGTGCCCGGGAACTCCCGCTCATCATGCAGGCGTTGAAAAACCCCAAAGAGCTTGTCGGCATAGGCCATGTTGAATCCCACGCCGTTATCGCGCACAAAAAACGCCTTCACCCCGTTTTGATGTGTCACGCCGAACGCGATTTTCGCCTGTGGCTGTTTTTGGGTGAATTTCCAGGCGTTGCTCAAGAGGTTCTCAAGAGCGATAACCAGGAGCCGCGCATCCCCTTTGGTCGTCAGGTTCGGAGTCGCACGAAATTCAACGGACCGGTTTGGTTCACCTTTTATGCGCTCCTCGACAATCTGCTCCGCGAGCGCGCTCAAGTCGACATCTTCAAGCGCGAGTTCGCTGATGTTCAGGCGCGAAAGATTCAGCAGGTCGTCAATCAGCTGCGACATGCGCTGGGTGGCCGACCGAATGCGCGCAAGATCCTTTTGGCCCCGCTCGTCGAGACGTTCCTTGTAGTTTTCCAAGAGTTCCCGGCTGAAACCGTCGATGGCCCGCAAGGGCGTCCGCAAATCATGCGAGACGGAATAACTGAAAGCTTCGAGCTCCTTGTTGGTGGTCTGGAGGGCCTTCTCAGCCATCTTTTGAGCGGTGACGTCCCGAATGGCTGCGGTCACCAACATCCCCCCTTCGCTTTCCATGGGACTCAAGCTGATCTCAGCGGGGAATTCCGTGCCGTCCTTGCGGCGCGCATACAGATCCAACCCCGCCCCCATGGGTCGCGTATGGGGATCACGGGAGTACGATCGCCGGTGCTCCGGGTGTTTGTCTTGAAAACGCTCGGGAATAAGGATTTCAATGGGTTGCCCCAACAATTCTTCCCGCGTGTATTGGAAGAGCTTCTCGACCTGGTTGTTCACTAAAACGATAATTCCTTTTTCATTGACAATGGTCATAGCATCCGGAGCCGCATCCAGCAGTAAACGAAAACGCTTCTCGCCGCGCTTGCGCTCTTCGATTTCGCGTTCCAGCCGCTGATTGATCGCTTCCAATTCGCCCGGCCCCCGAAGGGTCAGCGCTTCCGGGACCAAGGGAATGAGCGCAACAGCCGTCGCCACGGAAAGGACGGCCGTCACTGCTTTAACGCTGCCGGAGACCCAATAAATGGGGTGATACAGGGTGATGACTTCCATCAGGTGGGTCGTTCCGCAGGCCACAATGAAAGCGCCGAACATCAAAAACATCCACCGATAAGGGAGATCCCGCTTTTTCCTGACGAAATAAACCAACGTCAGGGGTATCGAGTAGTACGCCAGCGTGATGAGGGAATCGGAAACCCAATGAAGCCGTATGAGCCACGGCCGCCACATGTAGCAGCCCGCATGCGGCATGAAATCCTCTGAGGAAAAGAGATTTTTAACTAGGCCCGGCCACGTCAAAAGCACGGCGGCCGTTGCCGCGCTTAACAGAAATAACGCTTTGAGGCCGGAACCGGGGAGCAGTCTTTTGAGAGATTTCGTGGCAACCCCCTCCCTCCGTGGTTTCCTAAAGATCGCTTAACATTATTTTAAGCTACTTGGATCCTTATGTCTTGTAAAAAATGAGACTCCCTAAAACAAACCGAAAAGACAACTATAAATAGACTACGTCCTTGTCTGCATGGTCCATGGAAAGGAAGAGCAGCATATACTCCCGGAGGTGGCGGGTCAGAAGAAAGTTCTCGCGCACATGCTCGCGGCCGTTTTCGCCGAGTTTTCGGGCGTAATCGGGCGACTGCAGGAGTTGCTTCAGCCAATAGGCGGTTCCTTCCACCGATAAGGTCAGGATCCCGGAATATTTATGTGTGATTTGAAGCGGAATCCCTCCGACGGCTCCGGCAATGATGGGTTTGGCCTTCCAAAGCGCTTCTGAGACCGTCAGTCCAAAGCCTTCCTTGAGCGACTTCTGAACGATGACGGTGCTTGCCCGCTGCAAAGCGTTAATTTCCAGGTGACTGGTGGGGGGAAGTTCCAGGATGTGGATATCGGGGTCGCCTGCCGCCTTCTCTTTGACTTCGGCCAGCACCTGGGCCCCTTCTGGATCATCGCTCGCTGAACCGCCAACGAGAAGCAGCTGGCAGTCCACGTAAGGTTTGACCAGGCGATACGCTTCAATCACTCCCACGGGATCCTTCAGATAATCAAAGCGTGAAACCTGGGTAACGAGCGGTTTGTCTTTGGTGATGCCGAACCGTTCTAGAACCTGATCGATGAACTCCTGCGTCAGATCCTTATTCTTGTCGCTCAAAGGGTCGATGGAAGGCGAGATCAAAAACTGCGCGATCGAGAGCTGCTGGGAGAAACTGGGCGCGGAAAAAACACTCGCGTCAAACTGCTCGATCATCGGCTTCAAAAACCCCCAGACTTTGGCGTTGGGAGAAGAGACATCAATATGGCAGCGCCAAATCCAACGGTTGCCAAGCTCCTTCTTTTTGCGGATGAGGCCGGCGGGTTGCGGATCATGGATAAACAAGATGTCCGCGTTGAGGTCCATCATCTGGAGGTTGGTCTCTTGGGTGTCCCAGTAGGTTTTTTCATCGGCGCCGGTAAAGTCCACCGGCGCGCCATGCAGAGCGTTGTGGATTTTTTTCGTGACCCCGAAAAACTGCTCTCCGCCGCGGATGACATCCCAGCGCGCATCAATTCCCATTTCCTTCAGGAGCGGGACCATCTGATTGAGGATCTCGGCCACCCCTCCGCCCACCGCTGTTGAATTGATGTTTTTAATCACCCGGCCGTTTAAGTGGCGCGCGAGCAGGTAGAGCTCTTCAATCGTGGCTTCTCCGACAATGGGAGCGTAGGCGCTAAGAGGCATGGGACACCTCCATGGGACGCTCACCTAATCGCACGCGAACCAGGCGCACAATCTTTTCGCGGAGTCCGTCCAACGTCAGCGTATAGGGATCCAGACGAGCAATCGTTTGGGCCAAGGCGGTCTCACCCAGCTCCGTTTCAAGCCATTTGGAGAAGTCATTGGTTCCCTTCTCCAGCCGCAAGCGCGCCTCAAAAATATGGTGGTAGAGGGAATTCAAGCTGACCTTCTGGACCGCTTCGAGGAATTCCTCAAGCGTGCTCACGACATAGGGGGTCGCCAGCACAAAGCTGCGGGCCTTCATGAAGTGAAATTCCTCGCCTTCAGGTGCCACGCGCGTGCTTCGGCCCTTGGCCAGATACCGTTCGATCGTGCCAACGAGCGCTTCCCGCAGCGCACGCAACGATAAAAAACGCACGGTGTCGATCGCCGCCAGCTGTTCCCCCAGCCGGTCTTCCTGGAGAACGTTCGTCACCCAGTAGGCGAAATCGTTCGGGGGTTCAGGTGAGAGGAACTGGTGTTGCCTCAAGAAATGATGGGTGTGGTAGTACACGACGGACAGGGGGACGGCTTTTAAATGTTCCAAGAGTTCATAGAGTTCGCGAGCGCGAAGGCCCGTGAGCTCGATAAGACTGGTTTGGGTCACGAAATGGAATGGGTTCTGCGCTGTGATAGGGCTCATAGATTCAGTATCCTTTGCAAGAGTTTCGCGGATTCCGATTGCCGCTTGAGGTAGTACGCCGCGTGGGACGTCGCCGAACGACCGATGCGGACGGCAACGCCGGAACGTCGTAAAACGCGAAAAACGCTTTCATCCGTTGCGTCGTCACCCGCATAGAAGACCCTCCTTGCTCGGGTGCGTCCTGTGAGCCAGTGCGCCGCCTGTCCTTTGTCCCAATGGGTATCCGAGAAAATCTCCATGGCCTGAAGAGCTTCGCCGGTCTTAAACCCCGCGCGCCGGACGGAAGTCCGGACTGTCTTCAAGAAGGAGTCCACGCGCGCCCGGTCATCGCGACGTGTCTCGCGATAGTGCACGCAAAGCGTCCATTTTTTATCTTCGATCCAGAGGCCACGGACACCCTTCAGTTGTCGATGCAAATCGCTGATGAGCTCTTTGAACTGTTTTATCCGCCGCGGCGAAACCAGACGAGTCCACCGGGTCCGGGGCCCCTGAATCTCGAACCCTTGGGTCCCCGCATAAAGCAGTCCGGGAATGCCGACTTTGCGGCGGACCTGCTCGAGGGGGCGCCCGGACAGCACACCCACTCGGCCGGGAAACCGCTGGGCCAGCTTTCGGAGAAGTCGGCGGACGCCCGGTCGCATGATGGCGTCCCGGGGATGCTTGACGATCGGCGCCAGCGTTCCGTCGAAATCAAAGAGCCATAAAACCGTCTCCGGGCGCCCCAAGGCGCGACGCGCAGCGTCCCAGCGGTTGAAAAGATACCTCACACCTTCCCTGCCGGCTCAGGGGAAGAGATTCGAATCTGAGAGAGATCCGTAATAAGGTTGGCTCCCCAACGGTAAATGTTGTGTTCCAAGACCGTCTCCCGCAGGTGGAGCATCCTCGATTGGCGTTCCGGTCGCGGCATCTCCAATGCCGTCCTCAAGGCTGTTGCCATCTGATCGATGTCGTAGGGGTTGACAATCAGGGCATCCCGTAGCTCGCGCGAGGCGCCGGTAAAGCGGGAGAGGACCAAAACCCCGTCTTCATCATCCCGCGCGGCCACAAATTCCTTGGCCACCAGATTCATCCCGTCATGCAGGGACGTCACGAGGCACACATCCGCCGCCCGGTAATAGGGTTCGATGGTTTGATGGCTATGCTGTCCGTTGAGCATGACGATCGGCTTCCACTCGCGCGTTTGGAACCGCGCGTTGATCCGGGTGGCTTCCTGCGTGATTTCCCAGGTGAGGTCGTCGTAGCGCTTAATAAGTGTTCGGCTGGGCGCTCCCAGCTCGACAAACGTGAAATCGCCAACGTAAGAGGGGTTGTTCACAAGAAACTGCTCAATCGCGCGGAAGCGTTCGAGGATCCCTTTGGTGTAGTCGATGCGGTCCACGCCCACCCCCATAAAACGTCCTTTGACCCCAAGCCCTTTGAGCAGCTCGGCTTTATCGGGCCAGGCGTCTTTCGGTCGCGTCGGGGTGGAGAGTGAAAACGCGATGCTGATCGGAAATGGCTTAATCCAGGTGGTGTGGCCCTGGCGGTTGACGGTGAAGCGTTCCCGGTCGGTGCGGGCCTCGAGCACCTGATCCACCGTGTCTAAAAAATGATTGCAGTGGTATTGGATATGAAAGCCCAAGAGATCAGCACCCAACATCCCAGTGAGCAGATCCTTGCGCCAGGGACAGATGCCGAAGGATTCGGGATTGGGCCATGGAATGTGCCAGAAAAGCGCGATGCGTGCGTCCGGCCGTTTATCCTTAATCAGCTTGGGCAAAAGGGCGAAGTGATAGTCCTGAACCAGGACATAGGGATCAAGCTGCCCCTCCATTTCCTGCAGTGCGGCCTCAGCGAATTTTTCATTTACGGCCTGGTAGGCCAGCCAGTCCTCGGGTCGGAAGACCGGCCGCGTGTGGGCGATGTGACACAGGGGCCAAAGCCCTTCGTTAGCAAAGCCATAATAAAACCCTTTCTCTTCTTCTTGGGAAATCCAAAGGCGCCGGAGCGTATAAGCGGGTTGCTGGGGAGGCACCTGAACGTGATCTTTGTCATCGACCACGTCCCGGTCCGCGTTTCCGGTGGCCTGCGCGATCCAGGTCCCGCCGCACGCTCGCAGGATCGGCTCAAGAGCCGTGACTAAGCCGCTGGGAGGGACGATAGGAACAATCTGGCTTCCCTGACGGACATGTTGATAGGGCTCGCGGTTCGAGATAACCAAAAGGGTTCGGCCTGGGAGCTTTTGGCGCACGTGCTCTTTCAGGCGTTCGGGCGTCCAGAGGGATTCGCTCGCTTGCCTCAGACGTGCCTCCTCTTCGGCCGCGGCGCGCGCTTCGGAAAGGCTCTTGGCCATATAAGTCACTTCTTTGGCGAGGGGTTCAAAGAGACCCTTGGTGAGAGGAGGAGGCAGTTCCTTGTGGCTTCCCAGGCGCAGAGTCTTCATCCAATCAGACGCTCGAAGAAGGGGGACGATCATGTCCCATCGCACAATCAGATACGTGGCCATGGCGACGATCAGGGCCTGCAGCAATTCAAGAAGAAGGGGTGAGCGCCAGGCAGGCGGAACGAGAGACAGCGGAAAACTCTTCCACGCTTCCGGCAGGTGCAGGGAAGTGAACAAGTACGCTGTCAGCGCCACGATCAGCGCAAGGAACAGGAACAACCGCCATGAATGTTTCATTGATGATCCCCTCAATTATCGTATCACAGCACCTCATGGGTTAGACAACTGAGTTGACGGGATGTAACTAAACCGCCCCCCTGTGTGTCTAACCAGTATCGATCTTCGAGAGGAGGCCGCTCATGCGTGCACGAACGAAGCGCTGGGTCCTGACCGTGGTTGTTTCCGTGATGGTCCCCATGACTCTCATCATTCCTGTCACCTGCGCGGTACCGCAGCCGGGGCAGGCGGGAGACTTCGGGCTTGGAGCCATGTTTGGAGCTCCCACGGGACTCTCTATGAAGTATTGGTTTACGGAGTCCACGGCTCTGGACGGGGCGCTGGCCTGGCACTTCGGCGATGATCAGCGTCTGCAAATCCATGCCGATCATCTTTGGCATATTCCAGTGCCCAGTTGGAACGTTCCGAACGGCCGGCTGCCGGTGTATGTCGGGGCGGGACTGCGTGTCATTGCCGGAGATCATCCGGAGGCAGGCGTGCGCATTCCTTTGGGTCTGGCCTATCTCGCCGCCAAGGCTCCCATAGAGGTCTTCGCCGAAATCGTTCCTGTGGTGGAATTTGCCCCTGACACGTCCGGCGAGTTGGACGGAGCCATCGGGGTTCGCTATTACTTTAAGACGCACTAAAAGGAGGCGTGCCCATGGTCGAGCATGAACCTATACGAAAACACATTCTTAAGAAGACCGGATTATTTCGCGCCGAACAAAAAACAGCTGCAATGACACACGATGAGGAACTCCAAGAGCGGCCCAATCGCGAGCTTCGGGAGATCCTTTCACCATTTTGGGCGTGGCGTGCACTGAACCGCTAAATTCCACTTACTGATGAGATCGACCGTCGCCTCCTTCCCCCTGTGAGCTATAATTAAGCTTTCTACTCAGGGGCATTCCGATGAAACAGGATCAACACAACACACAAGGCGAAGATGCCAAATTCCGGGCTATATTTGAGATAACCCAGGACGGCATGCTCATCGCTGATGACCAAGGCCGCTATGTAGATGCCAACCCTGCGGCGTGCGAACTTCTCGGCATGAAGCGCGTACGCATCATTGGACGAAGCATTGAGGATTTCGCCGATCCTCGCCGAAAAGAAGAAGTACGAAAGACGTGGCGGCGTTTCCTCGAACACGGTTATCAAAAGGGACTGTTCCGAATTTATCGTTCGGACGGCACGACGCGGCATGTGGAATACAGGGCCAAAGCCCACATCCTCCCGCACCAGCATCTCTCCATCCTCCGCGACATCACGGAACGCAACCAGGCCGAGCGGTCTTTGAGAGATAGCGAGGACAGGCTTCGCATGGCGCTGGAAACCGCCGAAGCGGCGACGCGGGCCAAGTCTCAATTCATCGCTAACATCAGCCATGAAATTCGCACGCCGATCAACGGGATTCTCGGGACGCTTGAGCTGCTGCGGCAAACGCCTTTGGCGGAGGAGCAGAAGGAATACGCGGATATCATGGGAGATTCCGGAGAAACCCTCATGGCCTTGGTCAATGAGCTGCTCGATTTTTCCCGCATCGAAGCCGGCAAAATGAAATTAGAGAACAAGAACTTTGATCTCCCCACGACTCTGAAAGCGGTCTTGGCCCTGTTCGCGGAGCGAATTCAGGCCATAAAACTGGAACTGGTCTTGCAAATGCAAGAAGACATCCCCCCGCGCTTGCGTGGAGACCCGGTGCGTCTGCGTCAGGTGCTGATGAATCTGATCGGAAATGCCGTCAAATTTACCGAACGCGGAAAAGTGGTCGTGGCGGTGGCCAAGGAAAGAGAAGACAAGGCGCGTGTTTTCCTGAGATTTTCCATCCGGGACACGGGTCCCGGCATTTCTCAAAATGAGCAGCGGCTGCTCTTCCAGCCTTTTTCTCAAGCGGACTCTTCCAGCGTGCGCCGGCACGGCGGAACCGGCCTAGGACTAGCCATTTCCAAACAATTGGTGGAACTCATGGCTGGCTCTATCGGTTTATACAGCTTGCCGGGTCAAGGCTCGACATTCTGGTTCA